>JAFANL010000266.1 GCA_019232735.1 Aquitalea sp.
ACCTTCATCAGGTCGCGCAGCATGGACACCGGACGGGTGTTCACCGTGTCGGCGTATTGCTGGTAGGCCTGGTAATCGTCGTTCTGTACCGCTTTTTGCAGCAGTTGCACCACGTCCGGGTTGTAGGCGTGGTATTCCTCGCCGTGCACGTACTTGAGCAGACCGCCTTGCGAAATCTGACGCATCGGATTGAAGGCGAAGCGCAGCAGTTGTTGCTGGTCGTCTTCGAAGTCCTCGAAGCTGGCACCGGCAACGCGCGACACCGTGCCCTTCAGGCACAGATCTACCACGTCCTTGTGGATGCCGACGGCTTCAAACAGCTGGGCACCGCGATAGGAGGCGATGGTGGAAATACCCATCTTGGACAGCACCTTCAGCAGGCCCTTGTTGATGCCCTTGCGATAGTGCTGCAGTGCTTCGTTGATCTTGCAGTTGACCACACCGCTGTTCACCAGATCGATGATGCTCTGGTAAGCCAGGTAGGGGTAAACCGCGGTAGCACCGTAACCGATGACACAGGCCATCTGGTGTGCATCACGCACGGTACCGGTTTCCAGCAGGATGTTGGTCTTGCAGCGCAGGCCGGTTTCAATCAGCGCATGGTGTACCGCACCGGTGGCAAACAGGGCGTGAATCGGCAGACGGCCCTGAGTGATGATGCGGTCGGACAGTACCACGATGACCGTGCCTTCGTTGACGGCTTCGATCACGTACTGGCACAGCTTTTCGATGGCCTGTTGCAGCGAGCTTTCGCTCGGGTCGTAGCACAGGTCGAAAGTGGTGGCTTTCAGATACGGTTCCGGACGGGTGGTGACGCGGATGAATTTTTCATGCGACAGCACCGGCGAGCGCACTTCCAGACGCTTGGCGTGCTCGGCGCTCTCTTCAAACATATTGCGTTCCGGGCCAAACACGCTGTTGAGCGACATCACCACCGCTTCGCGGATGGGGTCGATCGGCGGGTTGGTCACCTGGGCAAATTGCTGACGCAGATAGTCGAAGGGCGAACGCACTTTCTGGCTGAGCACCGCCATCGGGGTGTCATCACCCATGGAGCCCACGGCTTCCTGACCGTCTTCAGCCAGCACGCGCAGGATCTGGTCGCGCTCTTCATAGCTGAAGTTGTACAGCTTTTGCAGACGGGAAAGTTCTTCCTTGCTCACCGCCTCGATGCCGGCATCGTCCTCGATCGACAGTTCCAGATACTTGGCGCTGCCCTTGATCCACTGGCGGTAAGGCTTGGCGCTCTTGAGCATGGCATCGATGTCTTCCGGCATCAGCAACTCGCCGGTGGACAAGTCGGCAGCAAACAGCTGACCCGGCTTCACGCGGCCCTTGCGCAGTACGTCTTCCGGCTTGTAATCCCACACGCCCACTTCGGAGGCGATGGTGAGGATATTGTCCTTGGTCAGGACCCAGCGGGCCGGACGCAGGCCGTTACGGTCCAGCATACAGGCAGCGTAGCGGCCATCGGTCAGCACGATGCCGGCCGGGCCATCCCACGGCTCCATGTGCATGGAGTTGAATTCGTAGAAGGCGCGCAGGTCCTTGTCGGTGGAGTCCACGTTCTGCCAGGCCGGCGGTACCAAGAGGCGCAGCGCACGGAACAGCGGAATGCCGCCCATCAGCAGGCCTTCCAGCATATTGTCCAGGCTCATGGAGTCCGAGCCGTCGGTCTGGACGATGGGGCGGACTGCGTCCATATCGAGGTGCGGCGAGGCCATGATGCGCTCGCGGGCACGTGCCCAGTAACGGTTGCCCTGCACGGTGTTGATTTCACCGTTGTGCGCCAGGAAGCGGAAAGGCTGTGCCAGCTTCCATTGCGGCCAAGTATTGGTGGAGAAGCGCTGATGGAATACCGCCAGGCTGGACTCGAAACGCGGGTCGTTCAGGTCCAGGAAGAACTTGGGCAGGTTTTCCGGCGTCACCAGGCCCTTGTATGACAGGGTATGCGGCGACAACGTGGGCAGATAGAAGGACGGATCGTCTGCCTTGTTGGCTTTTTCAGCCTGGCGACGGCCCATGTACAGACGGCGCTGGAAAGTCAGTTCATCCATGCCGAAAGGGCAGTTGACGAACACCTGCGAAATAGAAGGCAGGCTGGCCAGTGCGGCTTCGCCACAGGCGCTGACATCGGTCGGCACCACGCGGAAACCAGCCACTTCCAGTTCCTGGGCTTCCAGGAATTCCTTCAGGCGGCGCAGGCTGCGCGCGCCGATTTCGCTGTCAGGGTGGTGAAATACCAGACCGGCGGCGTACACTGCCTTCAGGGCAATATCGGCCTCGGCGGCGACTTCACGCAAGAAACCGTCCGGCTTGCGGAACAACAGGCCACAGCCATCGCCCGACTTGCCATCTGCCGCCACCGCTCCACGGTGCGTCAGCTTGGCCAGCGAGGAGATGGCGGTTTCCACCAGCCAGTGGCTAGGCTTGTCGTCCAGCTGGGTGATGAGGCCGAAGCCACAGCTGTCCTGTTCGAAATCCGGGTTGTACAGGGTACCCTGCAACCAACGCTGTCTGTCCATTGTTTTGTCCTGCTTATAATTGTGAATCGAATGAATCGATTCTAAGGGCAACATGCTTGACCTTGCAACCAGTTATTGCCATTGATTGCGCAGCGCAATAATTGTTTAAGTTCAATAACTTACCTTGTTTTTTCTGATAAAAAATCAGGGAAAACCCGAAAGCCGGGCACATTTTTCTTCCAGTTTTGTGACACCCATATTCATATTTACGACTTTGCCGCCTGCAGAAAGCCTTGATCCAAAACCCGGTAAAACGCTTGTTTTTGAGTATTGTCCGACAACATACAAACAGCCATCATGCGTAGCGACGCCACTACACCAGCCACCCAGGATTTTGTCCGCCGCCTGGCCGACCAGGCCTTCTCGCGCTCGGCGGGTGCCCCGCTGATCACCGGCAACGACGTGCAATTGCTGTACGACAGTACGGATAATTTTCCAGCCTGGCAGCAGGCCATTGCCGGCGCGGAAGAGTCGGTGTTCATCGAGATGTATATCCTGGCCAATGACCGCTATGGCCGCGAGATTCGCCAATTGTTGATAGACAAGGCGCTGGCAGGGATCAAGGTATGCCTGCTATACGACTGGCTGGGCTGCTGGAAAGCCAGTCTGAGCGGATTTTTCCGCCCGCTAGTCAGTGCCGGGGCCGAGGTGCGGGCCTACAACCCGCCCTCTCTCACCGGCGGACTCAGCCTGCTGGGACGTAATCACCGCAAGCTGATCGTGGTGGATCGCAGCATCGCCTTCATTTCCGGCCTGTGCATCAGTTCCAGCTGGGAAGGACAGCCTGAGGCCGGCATTGCCCCCTGGCGCGATACCGGCTTGTCACTGCGTGGCCCGCTGCTCAGTGAAGCCGTGGCTGCTTTTGCCGATAGCTGGGCCAGTTGCGGTTCGCCACTGGAAAGCCCGTGGCTGGAGATGCCGGCCAGCGAGCATCTCCATGGCCTCATTGCCGCCCGCCTGATCGCCACCACCCCTTCCACCGCGCACATGATGCGGCTGGATATGCTGATCGCCAGCTTTGCCCGCCGTACCCTGTGGCTCACGGATGCCTATTTCATCGGGACCAGTACTTACCTGTCGTCATTGAAGCAAGCGGCACGGGATGGCGTGGATGTGCGCCTGCTGGTGCCCCGTTCCAGTGACATCCGCTGGATTGCCACGGTGTCACGCACCATGTACCGACCGCTATTGGAGTCCGGGGTGCGGGTGTTCGAGTGGAACGGCCCGATGATCCATGCCAAGACAGCGGTAGCCGATGGCCGCTGGGCGCGTATCGGCTCCACCAACCTGAACATTTCCAGCTGGCTGGCCAATCGCGAAATCGATGTCGCCATCGAGGACGAAAGCGTGGCAGGCGAACTGGCGGCCCGCTTTTTGCAGGATCTGGAACAATCCACCGAAGTAGTGCTCAGCGGGCACAAGCGCACACCGGTGCTGACCCACCCGCGCCAACGCCAGCAAGCTTCTTTCCTGTTTCCCAGCACCGCCAGCCACGCCGCCCGCAGCAGTGCCAGCGCGGCTGCCCGGCAGGCTGCACGCATTGGCGATGCGCTGGGTGCCGTGGTGCGCGGCACCCGCCCCATCGAGGCCAGTGAGGCCGCTGCGTTTCTGACCATCGGCCTGGCCTTGCTGATCATGGCGGTACTGGTTGGCCTGTTCCCCTGGCTGGTAGCGGGCCCGCTGGTTTTTCTGCTGCTGCTCAGTGGTGGGGCCATCGTGCTGAAGGCATTGGGCCTGTATCGCCACCGCAATGAAAAAAAACAACAGTCGGCTGCGACAAAAAATAATCTCAAGCCCCCTGCGCCGCCTGCAGCCCAATAGTGTCTGAAAACAAACCTTTAAGCGGCAAACACCAGGCTGAAACCCTTGCTGCACAAGGCTTGCAGCCCATCATTTGATCAAACCGCCAGAATTTTTTTTGGCCCTGATATTGCCGTGCAACACAAGCACGGTAAAAGGACTACAATGCGCGCTTTCTTGGGATGTTCTCCAAGCCGGCCGACGTGAAGGACGCACCATTTTGGCGTGCTCCCTAAGGAAGCCGGGGATCTGCGGCCACTCCACGTCAGCCTGCAGGACTCACCCCGGACTTCCGTGCGCACCGCGGCGCAAAGCGCCCCGTTTTTACGCGCCTCAAGGCCAGCCTCGCCACACCAGCGACTGCGCCCCAACGCGCACCGAGTGACACTGCAGCAAGCTGCGGGCCGACAGGCGTTACAGGTGCACGGTATTGCATGCCTAGCTGGGCATGCTGCCTTCCTGAACGGCCATCTCCCGGCTGTGGTGTCCGAGTTTTGACCGACAAGGACTCAGGTATGCGTTTTCACTTTCCCATCGTCATCATCGACGAGGACTTCCGCTCGGAAAACACCAGCGGCTCCGGCATCCGCGAACTGGCAGCAGCCATGGAGGCCGAAGGCATGAGCGTGATCGGTTACACCAGCTATGGTGACCTCACCTCTTTCGCCCAGCAGCAAAGCCGGGCAGCCGGCTTCATCCTGTCCATTGACGACGAAGAATTCCAGACCGACGACACCTCGGAAAACGCCCTGGGCCAGCTGTACAGCTTCGTGGCGGAAATCCGCCGCCGCAACCCGGACATTCCGGTCTACCTGTACGGCGAAACCCGCACCGCGCGCCATATTCCCAATGACATCCTGCGCGAGCTGCATGGTTTCATCCACATGCATGAAGACACGCCGGAATTCGTGGCGCGCCACATCATTCGCGAATCCAAGAGCTATCTGGACAGCCTGGCCCCGCCCTTCTTCCGCGCGCTGGTCGACTACGCCCACGATGGCTCCTACTCCTGGCACTGCCCCGGCCACTCCGGTGGCGTGGCCTTCCTGAAGAGCCCGGTGGGCCAGATGTTCCACCAGTTCTTTGGCGAAAACATGCTGCGCGCCGACGTGTGCAATGCGGTGGACGAACTGGGCCAGCTGCTGGACCACACCGGCCCCATTGCGGCCTCGGAACGCAATGCGGCACGCATCTTCAATGCCGACCATCTGTTCTTCGTCACCAACGGCACTTCCACCTCCAACAAGATCGTCTGGCACAGCTGTGTAGCCGCCGGTGACATCGTGCTGGTGGACCGCAACTGTCACAAGTCCAATCTGCACGCCATCATGATGACCGGTGCCATTCCGGTCTTCCTGATGCCCACGCGTAACCACTACGGCATCATCGGCCCGATTCCGAAATCGGAATTCCAGCTGGAAAACATCAAGAAAAAGATTCTGGCCAACCCCTTCGCCCGCGAAGCGCTGGAAAAGAATCCCAAGCTCAAGCCGCGCATCCTCACCATCACCCAGTCCACCTACGATGGCATTTTGTACAACGTGGAAGAGATCAAGGGCATTCTGGATGGAGAAGTGGATACGCTGCACTTTGACGAAGCCTGGCTGCCGCACGCCAGCTTCCACGATTTCTATGGCGACTTCCACGCCATTGGCGAAGGCCGTCCGCGTTGCAAGGACAGCCTGATCTTCTCCACCCAGTCCACCCACAAGCTGCTGGCCGGCATCAGCCAGGCTTCGCAGATTCTGGTACAGGACCCGCAAAACCGTCAGCTGGATACCGCCTGGTTCAACGAGGCTTATCTGATGCACACCTCCACCAGCCCGCAATATTCCATTATTGCCAGCTGCGACGTGGCCGCTGCCATGATGGAACAGCCGGGTGGCCAGGCGCTGGTGGAAGAATCGCTGGTGGAAGCACTGGATTTCCGCCGCGCCATGCGCAAGGTGGACGAAGAATACGGCAAGGACTGGTGGTTCAGCGTGTGGGGCCCGGACGAACTGTCCGACGATGGCATCTGCGACCCGGTTGACTGGGAACTGAAGCCCGGTGCGCACTGGCACGGTTTTGCCGGCATCGAGGAAGGCTTCAACCTGCTGGACCCGATCAAGGCCACCGTGCTGACACCGGGCCTGGACGTGGACGGCAGCTTCGAAGAGATGGGCATTCCGGCCGCCATCGTCACCAAGTACCTGACCGAGCACGGCGTGGTGGTGGAAAAGACCGGCCTGTACAGCTTCTTCATCATGTTCACCATCGGCATTACCAAGGGCCGCTGGAACACGCTGATTTCGCTGCTGCAACAGTTCAAGGACGACTTCGACAAGAACCAGCCGCTGTGGCGCGCCATGCCGGACTTTGTCGCCCGCTATCCGCAGTACGAGCGCGTGGGTCTGCAAGACCTGTGCCAGCGCATTCACGCCTTGTACACCAAGCACGACATCGCCCGCCTGACCACCGAGATCTATCTGTCCGAGATGGAACCGGCCATGCGTCCGGCCGATGCCTTCGCCAAGATGGCCCACCGCGACATCGAGCGCGTGCCGGTAGACCAGCTGGAAGGCCGTGTCACCGCCGTGCTGCTGACCCCGTATCCGCCGGGCATTCCGCTGCTGATCCCGGGCGAGCGCTTCAACAAGACCATTGTCGACTACCTGCGCTTTGCCCAGGCCTTCAACCGCGAACTGCCGGGCTTCGAGACCGATGTCCATGGCCTGGTGGCGACCGAAGTGGAAGGTCGCAAGGTGTACTGCGTGGATTGCGTCAAGTAAGCACTGGCTGCATCCAGCAACAAGCCGCAGGTTTTGCCTGCGGCTTTTTTTATTGCGCCACCCGGCTGGCTAGAGCGACTGCAGGCTGTTACGTCCGTTCGCCTTGGCCCGGTACAGGGCAATATCGGCGCGGGCATACACCTGGGGCAGATCATCCCCTTCCTGCAGCATGGTCATGCCTGCCGAACAGGTATAGCCAAAGGCCGGCATCTCGGCCAGCGGACGGGAAGCCTGCACCGCAGCCAGCATGGCATGCAGCACCAGTTCCACTTCGATCTGCTCCCGCCCTTGCAGCAGCAGCAAAAATTCCTCGCCGCCCAGCCGGCCAAAACTGTCATGCGGACGCAGCATGGACTGGATGCGCTGGACAAAATCGATGATGACCCGGTCTCCCGCCGGATGTCCCAGGCTGTCGTTGATCTGTTTGAAATGATCCAGATCGATGATGACGACCGCCAGTTGCACAGGTGCCGCCGCGGCCCGGTCCAGCAGCTGGCTGAACTGCAGCATGATGCTGGAGCGATTGCTGATGCTGGTCAGCGGATCGGTGGAGGCGGCACGTTGCGCCAGATCGCGGGCCTGACGCAACTCGCGCTCGGACACCTTAAGCTCGGTCATGTCGGTGGCAATGCACAGCATGCTGCCGTCCGGCTGCACGGTTTCCGTCATCCAGATCCAGCGACCATCGCGCAAATCTGCCTCGAAAGCACGGTGTTGTTGCTTGCCACGGCGCGAGCGGGCAGAGATCAGCCAGGCCTCGAAATCATGGGTTTGGATCAAGGCCCCCACATGCTGGTGATGGTTGCGCCGCATCAGCTCCGCCCAGCTGAGTACCTCCTCCGGCCTTACCGCATAGGCCTGACAAAAGGCGGCGTTGGCAAAGCGCAGGCGGTCGTGTGCATCAAACAAGGCCACCAGCAATGGCGAATACTGCAGGGCCGCATACAACTGGCCCATCATCGCTTCCTGTTCTTGTAACACCATCTACAGCTTCCCCACATGCATTGTTATTGGTACCCGCGTCCACCCGTTTTGCTCGGGCTGCGCTGCCATCAGAACCGGCATATGTTTTAAACATAGTTTAATACCGCCGCTAATTTGTTCTGAACGCGATCGACCCACACCGCCGCGCATGCTTTTTTACCGGCACCACGGGCACGCATGACAGGATCAGCCTGTACCTGGCCTGAGCCAACGGAAAGAAAATGGCGGGTGAAATGGACACTGGGATCAATGCAAGCGGCGACGACGACACGGACGACGACTTGATGACAAGGATGGAGATTGCGCACTACGTATAGAGGCGGGTAGCCACTCAGGCCAGAAGAAAAGACGCTGGAGGAAGCCTGTAATCAGCGCAAGCCAGGGACGCGGTCAAACCGGTGGCATGTCCCTGCCGCAGCGCCCCAGGAGACTGAGGCAGGCAGGGCTCATTGCACCGCAGCCCCTACCAGCCGTTCTCCAATACCAGATGCCCAGGTGCACTCAGTCGGCTGAGACGGAACCCCATCTTCATCAACTGGCGGTGCGTATCCTCCACCATGGCCGGATTGCCACAGATCATGAAGCGGGAATGTTCCACCGTCAGTGGCAGACCGGCGGCCTCGGCCAGTTCACCGCTGGCCAGCAGCGCCGGGATACGCTGCTGTAACATGCCGGCCTCGGCATGGCGGGTCACCACGGGGACATACTGCAGCCGCTCGCCCCACTCCTGCCATAGCGGGTGCTGGCGCAGGGCGGCGATTTCTGCACGGTAGGCCAGTTCGCTGACATCGCGCACGCAATGCACCAGCACGATGCGGGCAAAGCGTTGCCATACTTCCGGCTGCTGCAGGATGGACAGATAGGGAGCCAGGCCGGTGCCGGTGGCCAGCAGCCATAGGTCATCGCCATCCGGCAGCCGGTCAACGGTGAAAAAGCCGTTGGCCTTGTTGTCCAGCAAGACTTCATCCCCTACTTGCAGCCGCGCCAGCCGCGAGGTAAACAGCCCATCCGGCACCACAATGGAGAAAAACTCCAGGTGTTCGTCCCAGCTGGCCGAGGTCATGGAATAGGCACGCCACACCATGCCACCGTTTTCCAGCGGCAGCCCCAGCCGGGCAAACTGTCCGGGGACAAAACGCCAGGATTCCGGACGGCTCAGGCGGAAGCTGAGCAGTTTGTCACTCCAGCGCAGCAGGGAGAGGATGGTCTGGCGGGTGAATTTTTCTGCTGCGGGTGCGGCCATGATTAATACCTTAGTATTTTACTCAAGTAATTTACCGCATCAGGCCAAGGGCAGCAAGCCGAAGCCGACGCGCTGCCCGTCACCGCATCAGTCAGCCAGCGCCTGCGCCAGATCCGCCAGAATGTCTTCGATATCTTCCACGCCAATGGACAGCCGCAGCCCACCTTCGCGGATGCCCAGGGCCGCCTTTTGTTCCGGCGGCATGCCACCGTGCGACATGGTGTAACTGTGATTGACCAGTGATTCCACGCCGCCCAGCGATTCGGCCAGCGCAAACAGTTGCAGCTTGCTGGCCACCCGGCTGGCTTCGGCGCGGCTGTCTTCCTTCAGCCAGATGGTGATGATGCCGCCAAAGCGACGCATCTGCTGTTTGGCAATGGCATGGCCGGGATGGTCGGCAAAGCCGGGGAAGAACACTTTTTCCACCTTGGGATGCTGCTGAAGGAAGGCCGCCACTTGCTCGGCATTATCGCAATGGCGATCCATGCGCAGATGCAGGGTCTTGATGCCACGCAGGGTGAGGAAGCAGTCCTGCGGCCCTGGCACGCCACCGGCGGAGTTCTGGATGAACTTGATGTCGGTAAACAGCTTGTCATCGCTTACCGCGACCAGTCCCAGCAACACGTCGGAGTGACCACCCAGGTATTTGGTGGCCGAATGCACCACGATGTCCGCCCCCAGATCGATGGGGTTCTGCAGATAAGGCGTGGCAAAAGTGCTGTCCACCGCCACCACGGCGCCATGCTGATGGGCAATGGCCGACAGCGCGGTGATATCCACCAGGTTCAGCAGCGGATTGGTGGGCGATTCCAGCCACACCAGCTTGGTACGGGCACTGATGATGCTGGCCAGATTGGCGGCATCGGTCAGGTCCGCAAAAGTGACGGTGATGCCGGCCGGCTCCATCACCTTGGTCAGCAGGCGGTACGCGCCGCCGTACAGGTCGGCCACGGCAATCACTTCATCACCCGGTTTCAGCGTGGCGCGCAGCACGGCATCGATAGCGGCCATGCCACTGGCAAACGCCAGCCCATGCTTGGCATTTTCCAGGCTGGCCAGGCAGGTTTCCAGTGCGGCACGGGTCGGCGTGCCGGTACGGGCATAGGCGAAAGGCAGTTGTTCACCCACTTCGGCAAATTCAAACACCGATGTCTGATAGATGGGCGGCATGACCGAGCGGCTGTGCTGGCTGCTGTCGTAACCGGAGTGAATGGTCTTGGTGGCAAATTTCATGGTGTTTTCCTGGTGTATCCGTGCAGAGGGTTCAGCCCCCGATGGTCATCGACATGACAGATCGGGCAAAACCATCCAAACGGCATGAATTGCTGCATGATAAATGCAAAATAAGGCACTATGCCGGCAATTTCTTGACTATCGCCAATAATCCGCCGCAATTTTCTTTACAGCGCAAACGAATGGGGCTATTTTTCGCCGTTTCAGATTCAAACGGCTGTACGAATGAAGCTAGAACGCGCTTTTGACATTCTCTTTCATCAACTGGAAACCCTGCCGCGCCCGGATTGCCTGTCTGCCAAATCCGGCAAGCAGTGGCAGTCGCTCAGCAGCACCGAGGTGATGGAAGCCGTCAATGCCGTCAGCCTGGGCCTGCTGCAACAAGGCATCCTGCGTGGCGACAAGGTGGCGATTGCGGCCGACAACTGTCCGGCCTGGACCATTGTCGATCTGGCCTTGCAACAGATCGGCGCCATCAGTGTACCGCTGTACCCGACCTGCACGCTGGAAGATGCACGCTATATCCTGGCCCATGCCGAGGTCAAGCTGGCCTTCGTCGGCAACACCGCACTCTACAAGAAACTGCAACAGGCGCTGGATGGCCGCCACTGTCCGCTATATGCACTGAACCCGGTCGATGCCCTGCCCATGTGGACGGCACTGCGCGAAGCTGGCCGCCGCGGCGATCTGCGCCAGTTGGCCTTGCTGCGCAACAGCATCCGGCCCGATGACGTCTTCACCATCATCTACACATCCGGCACCACCGGGCAATCCAAGGGCGTGATGTTGTCGCACCGTAATGTCGTCAGTACGGTGATTGCCACTGCCGAGCACACGCGCCTGCCGCCGGGCCAGTGCCGTGCGCTGAGCTTTTTGCCGCTGTCGCACATCTTCGAGCGCGCCGGCGTGCTGTACTACCTGCTGACCGGTACCGGCGTATATTTTGCCAGTGTCGACACCCTGTCCACCAGCATGGGAGAAGTACGCCCCCATACCTTCAGCGCCGTGCCACGGGTGCTGGAAAAAGTGCATGACAAACTGGTAGGCAAGGCGAAGGACCTGTCCGGCTGGCGTCGTCGCCTGTATCTGTGGGCCATTGCCCGGGCCGAAAACTATCAGCCCGAGCAGCCGCCTCGTGGCCTGGCCGCACTGCAGCATGCCATTGCCGACCGTCTGGTTTATCGCAAGTGGCGCACGGCCATGGGCGGGGAGCTACGCTGGGTGAATGTCGGCTCGGCCGCGCTGCAACCCCGCCTTGCCCGACTGCTGTGGGCCAGCGGCATTGCCGTAGCCGAGGGCTATGGCATGAGCGAAACGGCTCCGGTGATCAGCGCCAATCCCTTTAGCGCAAAAGATGTACGCATCGGCAGTGTCGGCATTCCGCTTAAAGGGGTGGAACTGAAACTGGCCGGTGATGGTGAAATCCTGGTGCGCGGCCCGAATGTGATGGTGGGCTATTACAAGGAAGCCGCCCTGACTGCCGACACCATTCGCGACGGCTGGCTGCATACCGGCGATATCGGCGTGCTGGAGCAGGGCTATCTGCGCATTACCGACCGCAAGAAGGAAATGTTCAAGACCAGCAATGGCAAATACATTGCCCCGCAATTACTGGAAAACAAGCTGAAGGAATCAGCTTTCATCGACCAGATCATGGTGGTGGGCGATGGACAGAAATTTGCCGCCGCACTGATCGTACCGCTGTATGAACGGCTGCAGGAGTGGTGTCAGGAACATGGCATTGCCTACACCACCAATAGCGAAATGCGCCAGCATCCACGCATTGTGGAGCTGATCGAACGCGAGATCCGGCGCTTCAACCGCCACTTCGGCAGCTGGGAGCACATCAAGAAATTCTCCCTGCTGGACAAACCCTGGTGCGTGGATGCCGGAGAACTGGCGCCCACCCTCAAGTTGCGCCGCAAGGTGATCAGCCAGCGCTGCCAGGCGCTAATCGACACGATGTACCATCACGCCTGACACGGTGGCCGACAGGAAAAATCCCCGCCCACTGGCGGGGATTTGCTGCGGCCGAAACCCGATCAGCGCTGATGTGCCAGATCCAGCTTGCGCTCCACCCGCTTTTGCAGGCGCTCGAAACTGGCACTCATCAGCCAGTACAGCGCGGCGGCCCCCAGATACAAGGGGAGCGGCTGGAAGGTCTGGGCAATCACCTCCTTGGTGGCCAGCATCAGCTCGGTCACGGTGATGACCGACACCAGCGAGGTATCCTTGATCAGGCTGATCAGCGAATTGGACAGGCTGGGTACCGACAGCCGCAAGGCCTGTGGTGCCACGATGTAGCGCATGGTCTGCCACCAGCTCAGGCCCAACGACAGCCCGGCATCCCACTGTCCACGCTCCACGCCGGCAATGCCACCGCGCAGGCTTTCCGACAAATAAGCCGCCACGTTCAGTGTCAACGCGATGATGCCGGCAGGCACCGGCTCCAGCTCAATGCCTATCCCCGGCAAGCCGTAATAGATGACAAAAATCTGTACCAGCAGCGGCGTACCGCGCATGGCACTGACATAGAAAGCCACCAGCTGCGATAGCACCGGTACCTTGCCCACCCGCAGCAAGGCCACCACGAAGCCCAGCAGCAAGCCCAGCACCATGGCCACCACGGCGAACATCAGCGTATACAGCGCCCCCTTCAGCATGACCGGCAAGGCGGCCGCCATCAGATCTGCCCACTCCATGCATTCATCCCTATTCAGAAACACCTACGCCCCTGACCGGCAGGGGCGCAGTAATCCGTGCATTCTAATGGCACAGACAGTAAAACACGATGACCGCAGACTTATTTGGCGGCCACCGGAGCCTTGGACACATCGATGCCAAACCACTTCATAGAAATTTTCTTGAAGCTACCATCCGCCTTCATGTCATTAAGCGCCTTGTCCACCGCCTGTTTGAACTTGGGATTGTTCTTGGCAAAGGGAATACCCATGGTGGTGACATCCCCCACCGGGTGGCCCGCCTTCAGCGGCAGCTTGGCCTGCTTGATGGCAAAGGGGATCAGCAGGCTGTCGTTCAGCGCGGCATCAATACGGCCCGAAGCCAGATCCTGCAGGTTTTCCGGTGCCGACGGATACACCTTCACCTCAATGCCATTCACGGCCTTGACCATGTCGGCATAGTTACTCCCCTGACCCACGCCCACCTTCTTGCCCTTCAGGTCATCCAGTGACTTGAACACTCGTGTCTCGTTCTTGCGCACGATCAGCTGAGCGCTGGAGAAGGTGTAAGGTTGGGAAAAGTCGAAGGTTTCCTTGCGCTTGTCGGTAATGCCCACCTGGTTCACCACCACATCGAACTTGCCCGCCTGCAGACCGGCCAGCAGGCCGCTCCACTCACCGGTGGTGAACTCCGGCTTCACTTTCAGGCGCTTGGCCACTTCGGTGGCCACTTCCACATCAAAGCCAGTCAGGTTCTGATTGGCATCCTTGAAGGTGAAGGGAGGATAGGTTCCTTCCACCGCAATCTTCAAGGTACCGCGTTGTTTCACGGTGTCCAGCAGGTCTGCCGCAATGGCATGACCGGCACAGGCGGCAATAAGGGAAGCCAGCAGGATTTTTTTCATATCAAAATAACCTTTAGTTATTTTAAGAATTATCTTATTCAAACATCGAATATATAACAGCACATCGCGCCTGACCAGCCCAGCGCAATCTAGCGCCAGCATATACCTGCTTCAGCGAACAAACAGCCATATTGTCAGCAGGGTTCCCACCACCACCACAAAAGCGCGCAACTGCCGCTCGGGCAAGCGATGCATCAGCCAGCCCCCCACCACCCCGCCAGCAATACCACCTGCGCCCAGTGCCATCACCGCAGCCCAGTTGATCTGCGGAGAAAAAGCAAAGATTGCCACCGCAGAGGCATTCATGGTCATGGCCAATGCATTTTTGGTCGCCGTTGCCATCCGCACCTGCTGGCCGGCAATGGTCAGCGCAGCCAGCATCAGAAAACCAATCCCGCCGCCAAAATAACCACCATATACGGCAATCGCACCCTGAATCAGTAACAGCAAGGGCGTGGGCAGATGACGGGGCGGAGCATCCGCCCCCGCTACCGGCTTGCGACGGAAGCTACCCCAGGCAAACACGCTGGTGGCAAACAGCACCAGCCACGGTACCAGACGCGTAAAAATGCTCACCGGCGTGGACAACAGCAACAAGGCGCCCAGCACCCCGCCAATCAGGCTGACCACAAACAGATGGCGAAACGGAACCGGCCCCACGCCGCCCACCAGCTTGCGCCCGGCCAGTGCCGACGTGATCTGGCTGGGGAACAAGGCAATGGTGCTGCTCATATTGGCCGCCAGCGGGTTAAGCCCGGCCAGCAACAAGGCCGGGAAGGTAATAAAGGAGCCACCACCAGCCAGTGCGTTCTGGATGCCGGCGTACAGCCCGGCCAGGGTGATCAGCAGCAACAGGGAGGGGGACAGCGAAGACATGAACATTAAGGCTCCTAACCACAGATTCGTCATCAATCAGGCATATTTTGCATGGAATAGCAGATAAAGACACCGGGGATTTCCCGCACCGTGTTTATCTTGGGCAACAAGAACGCCCCGCGAGCAGGAGCCCAGTGCGACTTGAAACAAGAAAGCCTTCAACCATCATCAACAGCCGCGCTCTCCCAACGACCACACAAGCGGACAAACACGCTGCGGTGCCAACAGAAAAACCAACGCACAAGAACGGCGGCAAGCCGCAGTGATAATTCGGGTATCAATCCCTTACATCCCGGCACATAACAAAGCCATTGACCCTGGATATTTCTGATCCATCATCCAATGGCATGCTACTGTTTGATTTTGAGTACATCTGCACGTATATTCGCCCGTTCAATTAATGCCTTTGGCA
>JAFANL010000270.1 GCA_019232735.1 Aquitalea sp.
TGCCTGCAGAAACGGATTGCCCGGCTGCTTGTGCTGCAATACTTCCAGAAAATCAGCCAGTTGCTGACGCAGACGCTCGCGCAGCTCGGCTGTGGCGGCCTTGGTATAGGTCACCACCAGCAGACGGTCGATACCGGGCGGCGCTTCGCCATTGACCTCTTCCAGCAACAGGCGCAGATAGAGTGCGGCAATGGTCCAGGTCTTGCCGGTGCCGGCCGAGGCCTCGATCAGGTTGACGCCCGCCAGCGGGCAGTTGAGTGCATCCAGTACCTGCATACTCATGCCTGATCCTCCAGTCGCTCGACCAGCGGCTGTAATAATGTGGCTGCCAATTGGGCAAACAGGGGGTCGTCCAGCGGCTGTTGATGGCGGAACACCAGCTGGTTGACCGCTTCCTCGCATTGCGGTGCGGCGAAATCACCGCTAAAGCTGGGGTCCCATTTGTCCAGTGCCTTGGCCAGCGCCAGTTGCGGAGCCTCAGGCTGCTTGTACAACTGCTCGGCATAGGCCCAACTGGTGCGGCCAAAGAAGGGCAGCGGCTGTTGCTGGCCTTGCTGCCAGCGCAGCACCCAGGGCTCCAGCAGCGTCAGCGCGTCGGCTTCTTCATCCAGCCGGTAGTGACCGCTGTCGTCATACAGCAGCGACTGGCAGGTAATGCCGGCCGGCCGCATGGCACACAGCAACAAATGGCTCAGCCACCACTCCAGCCGCTCGGCGGCATTCATCTTGCCAATCACCAGTCTGACCTGCCCTTCTGGCCGCAAGCCGCTCAGTTCGCCGGCCAGTGTCAGCCCGTGCAGGGTGAGGTTGACCGGTTGTGGCGGCAGGGTGGCTTCAGTCAGCACGGCAGGCAGCCGGTGGGCCAGCCGGGCGGAACTGGCCGTTTCGCTCTCCAGCCAGGCCTGTCCCAGTTGCGCAGGGGGCAGCAAGCCCGCACCGACCAGCCTTTGTTTGACCGGGGCGACCGGCTTGCCAGCCAGCATGCGCGCCACCAGTTGGCCGCGCAGGGTGCGACTGGCATCGCGCTCCACGCTGAAGGGTTCACGCACCGGCAGTTCTTCTTCCTGGGCCTGCAAGCGGATGGCCAGCCGTTCGGCCAGCCAGGCCCGCGGCGGGTTCTTCCAGAAGCGGATGAAGTCGTTGACATGCAGAACCGTACTACCGGTTCGCTGCGGCAGTGCACAGGCAAAGGGCTGTGGCTGGGCGGGCGGGGCCGCCAGTGCCTGGGCGAAACTGGTTTCAAAGCTGGCCAACGCTGGATTGGCACCATCGTAGCAGCGCGGTGAGAACGGCTGCAGCGGGTGCCGCTGCAACAATTGGCTGGCCTGCGCCTCGCCACACATGGCCTTGAAGCAATCCAGCAACTCGGCAATCAGCGCCGAAGGCGGCAGTAGCTCGTTATTGCGCGCCGACAGGCCAACATAGGACAGATACAGACGCTGGCGGGCCGACAGAATGGCTTCCAGAAACAGATAGCGGTCGTCAAAGCGGCGCGAGCGGTCGCCACGGCGCGGGTGGCGTGCCACCAGATCGAAGCTGACCGGGCGTTCGTCACGCGGATAGGCACCATCATTCATACCGATCAGACACAGCACCCGGAAGGGGATGGAGCGCATCGGCACCATGGCGCAGAAGGTAATGCCGCCAGACAGAAAGCCCAGCGGCGAGGCCACGGTGAGCTTGCGCTGCAGCCAGTCGCGCAGCACTTGCAGGCTGAAGGGCTGCTTGAAATCCGCCAGAGCCGCATCGTCCACTAGCTCCTGCAAGGCATCGCGTACCACTTCCAACGCCAGCTCGCCATCCTCATCCACGGCAAACAGACGGTCCAGCGCCGACAACAGGCGTGTCGCCCAACCGGTGGCATCGGCAGCTTGGGCCCAGTCGGTGGCCAGTTCGTCCAGCACGGCGTAACAGCTGGCAAAGCGGGCCAGCGCCTCGCCCAGTTGGCCATTGGCTCCCGCTTGTGGCAGCAGACCAGCGAACAAGCCGCTGTCGTCTCCCGCCATGGCGGGCGGCAGGATGGTTCCCAGCAGCAAGCGGTCCAGCCCCCAGCGCCAGGTGAACAGCGGATCGGCCGGCAGCCCCAGCGCCGCCTTGTGGGCGGCATCGCGCCCCCAGCGAATGCCACTCTGCCGCACCCAGTCCTGAATGAAGGGCAGGTCTTCAGCCTGCAGGCCAAAGCGTTGCAGCAAGGCCGGGCTGTCCAGCAAGCCCAGTACCTGATCGGCGGCAAAGCGGGAATCCAGCAGCTGCAACAGATTGCCGATGGCAGCCAGCAGCGGCTCTTCCCGTTCCACGCGCCGGTCGGCAATGGCATAGGGCAGATTGGGGGCGTCGTCGCGCTTGCCAAACACGGCATCGATATACGGTGCGTAGCTGTTGATGTCCGGCGTCAGTACCGCGATATCGGCGGCGCTCAGCGCAGGATCATCGGCCAGCATGGCCAGCAGCCGGTCTTTCAGCACTTCCAGTTCACGCATCGGCCCGTGGGTGGCATGCAACTCGACCGAGCCATCCCCTGCGCTCAGCCACTGGCCCTGTTCGCCCGGCATCTGTAATTGCAGGATATCGCGCTGCAGCCGCGCCAGCAGAGTGTCGCCAGCCGGCTCGGCGAACAAGGGCCGGGCATCCAGTTCGGCATCGGCGGCAATCAGTTCGAAAAAGTCGCGTCCTTGCTTGCCCAGCGAAGCCAGCAGCGGATGGCCTTCGGTGGCGAACAGATCACCCTTTTCACGCAGCTTGAGCTTGCGGCGGGTATCGACGATATCGCCCCAGTAGGCTTCACAAGGATTAAGAGTGAACAGACAGACATCGGTCAGCTCGGCCAGGCGCTTGATCAACGCCAGATACATTGGCGCCAGGCTGGCGATGCCGAACAGGGTGATGCGCTCGGGCAGGTGTTCCGGACGTAGCGCGGCAAAGAATTCATCCAGCATGCGTACACGGTGACGGCTGGGGTCCTGCGCGGCCAGTTGCTGCCACAAGGCGGCTTGCCAGGCTTCGTCCTCACCCAGCTCCAACCGTTCTCCCGCTTCCCAGGCGCGAATCCAGTCCGGGCGGAATACCAGGTACTGGTCGAAGATATCCGCGACCTTGCCGGCCAGCTCGAAGGCCGCCGCTTCGCCACCAGCGGCATAGCGCTGCAGCGGAGCGAACACCTCGCCTTGCAGCGTGGGCAGCAACTCCAGCAGTCGCCAGCTCAAGACTTCCGGGGTGAACGAGGATTTGCGCGGCAGTTCCGGCATCACCCGCTGCATCAGCCGCCAGGCGAAGGCCGCCGGCAGCACGAAATCGATATTGGCAGCAATGCCACATTGCTGTGCCAGATCCAGCGTCATCCAGCGCCCCATGCCCCGGCTTTGCACAATGACCGTTTCGGCGGCAAAAGGGTCGGACAGTGGCTGTGCCTGCAGCATGGCGGCATACAACTGGCCCAGTTGCTCCAGACGATTGGACTGATAAAGAAAAAGCATGGCAGGAACGCTGATGAAAGGATGGCTTCAGTGTACCATCAGCCCTTGAGCACCAGCACTCGATGCTGAAGGCATAACCGGCAGGAATCCGCATGACGCCCTATCTGATCCTCAAGCATGCCCATATGGGCATGGCCTATCTCACCATCACGCTGTTCGCCGTGCGTGGCGGGCTGATGCTGGCCGACAAACAAAGCGTGCTGGCCATGAAGCCGCTGCGCATCCTGCCGCACGTGATCGATACCGTGCTGCTGGCCCTGGGGGTGACGCTGGTGATCCTGGGGGGCTGGCCGATACTGCAAACACCCTGGTTGCTGGCCAAGATTGCCGGCCTGCTGGCCTATGTGGCACTGGGTACCATCGCCCTGAAGCGTGGCCGCACCAAACAGGTTCGCAGTATCGCCCTGCTGGCCGCCCTGCTGGTGGTGGGCTACATCGTGCTGGTGGCCAAGACCAAGCTGGTACTGCCGTTCTGACCCTGCCTGCCGGATGAGGGGCAGTGGCAGCTGCCATCCCAGGCCACACCCCGCTCCCGCCCCTTCCCGCTGCTTGACCCAAAACAAGTCCAGTGTCGGAGCGCTCTGCTAATGTCTGGCGGTTTCAATCGCTGACACCATGCCATCATGCCTGCCACACGCCCCCTGCCGGAGCTGGTTTGTCCGGCGGGCAGTCTGCCTGCCCTCAAGGCTGCCGTAGACAACGGTGCCGACACCGTCTACCTCGGCCTGAAAAACGATACCAATGCCCGCAACTTTGCCGGCCTCAACTTTGATGATCGCACGGCGCGCGAGGGCATTCGCTATGCCCACCAGCGTGACCGCAAGGTCTTGCTGGCCATCAACACCTATGCGCAGGGCGGTGATATCAGCCGCTGGCATCGCGCCATCGACGAAGGCGCCGATCTGGGTGTGGATGCCATCATCCTGGCCGATATCGGACTGATGGAATACGCCCGCCGCCGTCATCCCGAACAGCGTCTGCACATGTCGGTGCAAAGCTCGGCCACCAATTACGAAGCCATCAACCTGGCCCAGGAACTGTTCGACATCCGCCGTGCCGTGCTGCCACGGGTGCTGACGCTGGATCAGGTCAAGCAGGTCATCGATCACACCAAGGTGGAAATCGAAGTATTCGGCTTTGGCAGCCTGTGCGTGATGGTGGAAGGCCGCTGCCTGCTGTCCAGCTACGCCACCGGCGAATCCCCCAACAGCCACGGCGTCTGTTCCCCGGCCAAGTTCGTGCGTTGGGAGCATGGCACCCAGGCCTTGGGTGCGCGGCTGAACGGCATCCTGATCGACGAATACCAGCAGGGCGAGGCTGCCGGCTATCCCACGCTGTGCAAGGGGCGCTTCGAGGTCGAGGGCGATACCTATTACGCCCTGGAAGAACCCACCAGCCTGAACGTGATGAGCATGCTGCCCCAGATCATCGACATCGGCGTGGCTGCCATCAAGGTGGAAGGTCGCCAACGCAGCCCGGCTTATGTCGCTCAGGTGACGCGCACCCTGCGCGAAGCGCTGGATGCCGCTGGTCGCGAAGCGCAGCGCTTCTCGGTGAAGCCGGCCTGGACCCAGGCCCTGTCCAAAGTGGCCGAAGGCCAGCAACAGACGCTGGGTGCCTATAACCGGCCATGGAAATAAACCTTCTGTGGCAGCCAAAGCGGCTGCCCGAGGAGCAGGATGAATGAACACATTGCAACTGACGCTGGGACCGGTACTGTTTTTCTGGTCTCGCGATGACATTTTGCGCTTTTACAGCGAAGCGGCAGACTGGCCGCTGGAAACCATCTATCTGGGCGAGGCCGTTTGCTCGCGCCGCCAACAGCTGCGCGGCCAGGACTGGATCAGCCTGGGCCAGGAACTGGCCGCCAACGGTCGCCGCGTCGTGCTGTCCAGTCTGGCACTGATAGAGAGCGAATCGGATCTGCGCCGCCTGCGCAAGCTGGTGGAAAATGGCGACATGCAGGTAGAAGCCAACGATCTGGGCGCGGCCCGGCTGGCGCAGCAGCAAGGCCAACCCTTTGTCGCCGGCCACCACCTCAATATCTACAATGCCGACACACTGGCCCTGATGCACTCTTTGGGCGCACGGCGCTGGATTCCTCCGGTGGAAATGGACCGCGACACCCTGGCCGCGGTGCTGCAACAAGCGGCCAGTAACAACCTGCAGATTGAAACCGAGCTGTTTGCCTGGGGCCGCCTGCCGCTGGCCCTGTCGGCCCGCTGCTTTACCGCGCGCCATTACAATCTGTCCAAGGACGACTGCCAATTCCGCTGCCTGGAACACCCGGATGGGCTCCGGCTGAATACCCGCGAACAACAGGCCTTCCTGACCATCAACGGCATCCAGACCATGTCGGATGGCTGCCAGTCGCTATTGCCGCACCTGGCCGACATCAGCGCCATGGGCGTCAAGGCAGTGCGCATCAGCCCGCAATGGCAGCACACCGCCCAGATCGTGGCCGGCTATCAGCACGCCATCCAGGCACTGGCTGAGCAGCAAACCACCCGCATCGACCTGACTCCCTATGCTGACAGCCGTTTGGTGGACGGCTACTGGCGCGGCTGCGCCGGCATTGACTCCACTGGAGAAGCCCATCATGCGCATTCCTGAACTGACCCTGCCCGCTCCCGTCGCCAGCCTGTTGGGATGGCTACCATCCACCCCACCGTGCTGGGCACTGGTCAGCACGCTGAACCAGTTGAAGAAGCGTGCCATCCTGCCGGTAGACATGAGCTTGCTGGCGGGCCGCCGTTTCGAGGTGCACGTACTGGATGCCGGGCTACGCCTGGGCTTTTGTGCCGATGAAGACAGCTTCCATACCGCCAGTGGCAGTGAAGAACCGGATTTACGCTTGTCGGCCACCCTGGCCGACTTTGCCCGCATGATGCTGCGCGAAGAGGATCCGGATACGCTGTTCTTCAATCGCAAGCTCATCATCGAAGGCGATACCGAGCTGGGACTGATCGTGAAGAACCTGCTGGACAGTGTGGACTGGAGCAGCACACCGCTGCAGCGCTTCATGGCGGCATAAAGCCAAACGCAAAAAAGCCCGGGATAAACCGGGCTTTTTTACTGCGCTACACGCCGCGTCAGATCATCTGCTGTGCTGCAGCCTTACGCTTGGCAGACAGATCCAGGCCCGGCAGATCCGCCATGATATCCGGATGATCGGCCAGCTTTTCCACCACGAAGTCCACAAACACGCGGGTACGCGGCGCGATATGGTCGCGGTGCGGGAAGCAGATATAGATGGAACGCTCCAGCGACACCACGTCGGTCAGCACCGGCTCCAGCTCACCGCTACGGATCAGGTGTACCACCTCATGGCCCGGCAACTGGGCCACGCCCATGCCAAGACGGGCCAGCTCGCACACGGCTTCCATCTCGTTCAGGGTATAGGTGCCGGTCACTTCCAGCGGAATACGCTCGCCCTTGCGGTCGAATTCCCATTTGTACAGGCGACCGGAAGTCGGGAACTGGAAATTGATGCAATCGTGGTTGCTCAATTCTTCAGTGCTGGCCGGGCGGCCATGCTTGTCCCAGTAAGCGGGAGAAGCCACCACATACTGTGGAATCTGCGCCAGATTGCGTGCCACCATGCGGCTGTCCGGCATCATCCCGATACGCACACCCACATCATAGCCATCCTCGATCAGATCGCTGAAGTGGTCATCCAGGCCAAAAAACACCCGTACCTTGGGATAGCGCTCGCAGAATTCGCCCATGATGGGAAGAATGAAACGGCGGCCAAACGAGTTGGGCATGCTGACGCGCAGATGACCAGCAGGCTCGTCACGGCTGGCTTTCAGCTGGTTGATGGCGGAGTCCAGATTATTCACCGGCCCGCGACACTGGGCGTAAAAACGACGCCCGTCTTCAGTCAGGGTCAGTTGCCGGGTGGTCCGGTTGAACAGGCGCACTTCCAGCTCCTGCTCCAGTCGCGCGATGCTTTGACTGATGGCGGCCGGCGATACGCCCAGTTTTCTTGCAGCATCCGAGAAACTGCCATTCTCGGCGGTGGTCATGAAGACCATCAAAGCTTTTAAGGTATCCATAGCTGAAACGTTCCCAGAGCGGCATGTATTTCATGCTCCCGGTCTAACGCCTGGCGATCCCCGCCCCGGATGCATGACTTGCCAACTTCATTATTAAGTAGTTCTTCTTTAAAAAGCGTACACCATATCCTGCGAATAATGAAGTTTGACTTACGTTACCAGCCCATTTAGCCAGTAATTTGTTTCAAATTTCACAAAATTGTTGTTCCCTTTCACTGCAGCCACAGTAAAACAGGCCTATTTTGAAACAAAACCAATAAAATTGACAATGTCATTTACATTTCAAAAAACAAACACCATTGAAATATTACGTACGTGCCAATTGAGTCGATCAGGCCCAGAAAAGAAACCCCACGGCAAGATGCTCGCAGCGCATCGCCTTCGCCCACATCGTCCACTCAGTTTCAACACTGAGTAGCCCCTTGCCCTGCACTGTTCACCCCGTAGCACCACCCAACAACGCTCCAGCCCAGCTCACCTTGGGCAGGCCGGTTCTGACGGCAGCGCTGCTGGATTGCATAAACCGCCATTTCATCATGGTTTTATCGATAAATATTGTTCATGCACAAGAAAAAGGAAAGTCACGATGAAAACAATTGTGATCTGCTGCTGAAATGCGCTGTTTTAGATGACGATGAGCTGGCCCGCTGCCCATGCTCCAGCGCAAGGATTACCCCTCTGGCATGGCATACGCCACATCAACAGACCTGATCACTTCAGACCGACCATCTAGACCAGGCCAGCAAGATGGCCTGCAACCTAGAGATCTCCCCTCTTCCGCCATCGCCCTTCCCTGAGCATTTTCTACACAAGAAAAGGCAGGAAACAGGCTGGAAATTTCCATGGCATCTTATCTGGCATAAAGAAATTACTTATTCGGCATGGCGATTTCTCTACTTGGCGGCTTGCCTACTGGTTT
>JAFANL010000074.1 GCA_019232735.1 Aquitalea sp.
CAAGTACTGCGCTCCCACATCACCCTGTACGGCAGCCTTGCGATACCAGTACGCCGACTTGGCATAATCCTGCGTGATGCCACGTCCGAGATAATACTGGGTGGCAATGCTGACCTGCGCATCCCGATGCCCCTGCCGCGCCGCCGCCGCAAACAGACGGGTGGCCTCTTCCATGTTCCGCCCGACCCCGTCACCACTCTCGTAGATCTGCGCCAACACGAACTGCGCACTGGACAAATCCTGAGCTGCGGCCAGATGCAGCCATTTCAGGGCAACGGGCTGATTGCGCGCCACCCCTTCGCCACGCCAATACAACATGGCCAGATCGTACTGGGCCACCCGCTCTCCACGCTCAGCACCCGCCTGGAACTGCCGGAACGCTGCCGTGTAATTCCCTGCCTGATAATCAAGCCAACCGGGCAGTGCCGGCTTGTCCTGTGCCCCTGCCAGTGGCGATGACAACAGCACAAGCAGCCAGATCATTCTCCTGCATGATTTCATGACACACCTCCTGGCTATTGGTCGGCCTGAGGCTTGATTTCTTACCAGCGTAAAAAAAGCGGCTTGCGCCGCTTTTTCCCATCAGTCCACTCAGGCCCTTACATCGACACTCTGTCCCAAATGTGCGGGATTCGATGCAGCCTGGCTGATCTGTGTCCCCGCATCACTGGCACCCTGCACCAGCGACAGGACCGACTGACCCTCAGCCTGCAGGGATTTCTTCAGCGCAAACACCTGAGTGGCCGATGAAACATTCTGTCCGCTTACTTGACTTATTCCGTCCATGCCCCCACCTCCCAGTCATTACAAACTTTAACAAGTCCAGTTTAGACCGCACGCGCCATTCTGTCATGGCAAAGCTGCTAAAATAACTGTCCAACGACCTAAAAACAGGAACAACACGATGAGCAACACCCGTCACAGCCCCCTCCTGATCCTTGGTTCCGGTCCTGCTGGCTATACCGCAGCCGTTTACGCCGCGCGCGCCAACCTCAAGCCGGTACTGATCACTGGTCTTGCACAAGGCGGCCAGCTGATGACCACTACCGAAGTGGACAACTGGCCAGCAGATGCCAGCGGCGTGATGGGTCCCGAGCTGATGCAGCGCTTCCAGCAACATGCCGAGCGCTTCGGCACGGAAATGATCTTCGATCACATCCACACCACCCACATGCATGAAAAGCCGATCCGCCTGGTGGGTGATGCCGGCGAATACACTTGCGATGCACTCATCATCGCCACTGGCGCTTCGGCCAAATACCTGGGCCTGCCGTCCGAACAGACTTTTGCCGGCAAAGGCGTGTCCGCCTGCGCCACTTGCGACGGTTTCTTCTATCGCAATCAGGATGTCGCCGTGGTTGGTGGCGGCAATACTGCCGTGGAAGAAGCACTGTACCTGGCCAATATCGCCAAGCACGTGACCCTGATCCATCGTCGCGACAGCTTCCGCGCCGAGAAGATCATGATCGACAAGCTGATGTCGCGTGTAGCCGAAGGTAAGATTACCCTCAAGCTGAATGCCAACCTGGATGAAGTGCTGGGTGATGAC
Source organism: Aquitalea sp. (assembly GCA_019232735.1). Lineage (GTDB taxonomy): Bacteria > Pseudomonadota > Gammaproteobacteria > Burkholderiales > Chromobacteriaceae > Aquitalea. Next base: position 1,550 of record JAFANL010000074.1, read on the forward strand.
AGCGGCGTGACTGGTGCCCGCCTGAAGTTCAATGACGGCAGCAGCGAAGACATCAAGCTGATGGGCGTATTCATCGCCATCGGCCACCAGCCGAATACCGACATTTTCAAGGGTCAACTGGAAATGGATGCCACCGGCTACCTGATCACCAAGGGCGGCCGCGAAGGCAATGCCACCCTGACCAGCGTGGATGGCGTATTTGCCGCCGGTGACGTGCAGGACCACATCTACCGCCAGGCCGTTACCAGCGCCGCCTCCGGTTGCCAGGCCGCTCTGGATGCCGAACGTTATCTGGACAGCCTGAAGTAATATCTTGAAGGCCTTCAAGGATACATTGAAGGAAATCCGCCGGCAGGCGCGTCGCTCAGACCCGCCTGCCGCGCCTGCTTCTGTCCCGGCACCTGCAGCCGAACCCGACTTCAAGCAACTGTTCAGCGATGTCATTCCGCTGAAAAGCCAGCCTCGTCATATTCCGCAGCACAAAAAACCCAGCCCCCATCCTCGCCATCGTCACGGTCAGCACAGCCTGTCCCCCCAGGCGGAAATGGAAGTCCTGCGCCATATGGTGGGGCTATTCGAACCCCAAGACAGCCAGAACCAGTACTCCCGCCCCGGCATGCCCAACCAGACCCTCAAGCGACTGCGCAGCGGTCACTGGCCAGTAGCCTGCCAGCTGGACCTGCACGGCATGGATCGCTACCAGGCGCAGGATGCGCTGGCGCTGTTTTTGCATCGCGCCCGCCGGCGTGGCCCCTGCCTGCGCATCATCCATGGCAAGGGCTTTGGTTCCAATGGCCAGCCGGTGCTGAAAAAACTGGTTCGCTCCTGGCTCAGCCATCATCCCGAAGTGCTGGCCTTCTGTCAGGCCAGCGAGGAAATGGGTGGCGAAGGTGCATTGCTGGTACTGATACGACGTGGGCATCACGAGGAGCAGGCGCAAGAATCAGGATGACAACAGCCAGAAATTTCCGCTAAGCTCACAGCAAGGCGGTTGCATTCTCACCAACCTCCACCCTCAGGAGTCTTGCATGTCAGGCACACCCTGCCCCGACTTCACCCTGCCCGGCACGACCGGCACTGAATTCTCCCTCTCTGCCGCACCCAAGCCGCTCGTGATCTACTTTTACCCCAAGGACAGCACACCGGGCTGCACGAACGAAAGCATGGATTTTCGCGACCTGCATGCCCAGTTTGCCGCTGCGGGCGCCTGCATTGTCGGCATCTCGCGCGATAGCCTCAAATCGCACGAAAACTTCAAGGCCAAGCTCGAACTGCCGTTTGAACTATTGTCTGACAAGGAGGAAATCGTCTGCACCCTGTTTGATGTCATCAAGATGAAAAATATGTACGGCAAACAGGTAAGAGGCATCGAACGCAGCACCTTTGTCATCGATGCCAGCGGAGTGATCGTGCGCGCATGGCGCAAGGTAAAAGTGCCCGGCCACGCCGCCGAAGTTCTTGCCTTTGTAAACACTCTCTAAACGCAGCCTCCCCGGTCTGCCGGCCGGGTGCTGCATCGCCAAGGGGTCCATCATGGTAAGCCGTAAAAAAAGCAAAGCCACCAAGCTGTTCGTTCTGGACACCAACGTATTGCTGCACGACCCTACCAGTTTGTACCGCTTCGAAGAGCACGACATTTTCATCCCCATCATCACGCTGGAAGAGCTGGATGCCCACAAGAGCGGCATGTCCGAAGTGGCACGCAATGCGCGCCAGACCAGCCGCTTCCTGGATGACATCGTCAGCGGCAGTGAAAACAAGATCGAAGCCGGCATCACGCTGAAAAGCGCCAGCCGTGATGCCGCCACCGGCAAGCTCATCCTGCAGACCCAGGCCATTCATAGCGTCCTGCCATCCTCCCTGCCGGTCGGCAAGGCGGACAACCAGATCCTGGGCATCGTGATGGCGCTGAAGGAGCTGCACCCCGAGCGCTCCGTCATCCTGGTGTCCAAGGACATCAATATGCGCATCAAGGCCCGCGCACTGGGCCTGGATGCCGAAGACTACTTCAACGACAAGGTGCTGCAGGATTCTGACCTGCTCTACACCGGCACACGCGAGATCGACGAAACCTTCTGGGAGCGCAACGGCAAGGACATGAGCTCCTGGCAGGAACAGGGCCGCAGCTACTACCAGGTCAAGGGGCAGGACGTACCCAACCTGCTGATCAACCAGATGCTGTGGCAGGAAGGACCGCAACCGCTGCAGGCACGGGTGATCAAGGTTGAAGGCAAGAGCGCCGTCATCCAGACCCTGAAGGACTACAGCCATCACAAGAACAATGTATGGGGCATTACCGCCCGCAACCGCGAGCAGAACTTCGCCCTGAACCTGCTGATGGACCCGGAAGTGGACTTCATCACCCTGCTGGGTCAGGCCGGCACTGGCAAAACCTTGCTGACCCTGGCGGCCGGCCTTGCCATGACGCTGGAACAAAAGCTGTATTCGGAAATCATCATGACCCGGGTGACCGTGCCCGTCGGCGAGGACATTGGCTTCCTGCCGGGTACCGAGGAAGAAAAGATGGCCCCGTGGATGGGGGCGCTGGAAGACAACCTCGACGTGCTCAACAAGAGCGACGATGACGGTGGCGACTGGGGCCGCGCCGCCACCCGTGATCTGGTGCGTTCGCGCATCAAGGTCAAGTCGCTCAACTTCATGCGTGGCCGTACCTTCCTCAACAAATACCTGATCATCGACGAGGCACAGAACCTGACGCCCAAGCAGATGAAGACGCTGATCACACGCGCGGGCCCGGGCACCAAGGTAGTCTGCCTGGGCAATATTTCGCAGATCGATACCCCTTACCTGACCGAGGGCAGCTCCGGTCTGACCTATGTGGTGGACCGTTTCAAGGGCTGGGAACACTCCGGCCACATCACCCTGCAGCGTGGCGAACGCTCACGACTGGCCGATCACGCCGGAGAGGTACTCTGATTCCATGTATCCACGCCTCGAACTGATTCATGAGGCAGCACAAGGGACGGAGCGGGATGCTCCGCCCCTTTTGTTTGTCCACGGTGCATTCTGTGCCGCCTGGTGCTGGCAGGCCCATTTCCTGCCCTGGTTCGCAAAGCAAGGCTATGATTGCTGGGCGCTTAGCCTGGAAGGGCATGGTGCCAGCGGCGGCCGGGAGTATCTGGCCGCCATCAGCATTGATGACTATGTGCGCAACCTGAGCGCGGCAGTCAAGCGCATCAAGCGCACCCCCATCATGATTGGCCATTCGATGGGCGGCTTCGTACTGCAACAATATCTGACCAGCCACAGCCTGCCGGCAGCCGCCTTCCTGGCCTCGGTCCCCCCCACCGGTCTGGCCTCATCCAGCCTGCGTTTGCTGACTCAGGCCCCCGGCTTGTTACTGAATCTCAACCTGTATCAACAAGGCAGCTACAACCCGGTGCAGGACGAATTACGCGACCTGCTGCTGTCCCGTGATGCCCCGGAAGCCACCACAGCACTGCTGGCACAACGGTGTCAGCAGGAGAGCCAACGGGCTGTCATGGACATGACGCTAGTCAATCCAATGAGCATCCGGCCCATCCTGCCACTGCCGACACTGGTGCTGGGGGCGGCCGAAGATATGCTGATTGCACCGCAGGATGTGGTGGCAACGGCAGAACGGCTGGATGTCAATGCAGAGATCCTGCCGCACATGGGCCATATGATGATGCTGGATACGCGCTGGGAGCGCACCGCAGAGCGGCTGCTGAGCTGGCTGGAGGGTCTGCCCGACCAGCTGGTGCGCAAGACGGAGAACCAGACCGTGGCTTGATGTTCCGGTCTGGGGCAACAAATGAAAAAATCCGCTGCTGGCAGCGGATTTTTTCATGGCGGATCATCAATCCCGGCGATGCGGCTGCCACAAGACATCCGCATGCCCCAGCTTCTGATTGAGATGTCGTGCCAGCACGAACAAGGCATCGGACAGGCGGTTGATGTACTGCCGGGCCGACACGGAGACCTCGCCCTCGTGCGCCGCCGTCACCAGCGCCCGCTCGGCCCGACGACACACCGAACGCGCCTGATGTGCCAATGCCGCTGGCCGCGAACCACCCGGCAGAATGAATTCCTTCAGCATGGGCAGATCGGCATTCATGGCCGTCACCCATTGCTCCAGCTGCAGAACATGTTCCGGCTTGAGCGCAGCATAAGCAGGCACGGCCAGTTCCGAACCCAGATCAAACAGATCATGCTGCACTGCCAGCAAGTGCTGCACCACATCATCCGGCAGCACTTCCGCCAACAGCACCCCGATCACCGAGTTCAGTTCATCGACATCACCCAGTGCCTGCACCCGCGCGCAATCCTTGCCTACGCGGCTGCCATCCCCCAAGCCGGTCGTACCATCATCACCGGTACGGGTGACAATGCGGGAAAGCCGGTGTCCCATCAGTCCTTTCCTCCATGCGGGGGCTCATGCTGCCCCTGTTGCTCGCGCCCCAAGGCCAGAATAGCCTGACGCAGGCTTTCCTTCAGCGTTTCGCCAAACAGCATGTCGTAGTCTTCCTTTAACTGCTGCATCACGCCTGACAGCATGTTCTTGGCCTGCAATTCCAGCGCATCCTGCAACCACAGGGACAGCTCCACTTTCATGCGCGGCAGCAGTTTTTCATACATGGCATCAACCAGCGCCCGCTCATCCACCACGGCGACCGTCTCATCCTTGCGCTGGGCCGGGTGCATCAGGGCCGCTGCGGCGGCAGCTGTTGCCACTGCAGAAACATTCAGCACTTCAACAGCCTTGTGCGCCTCTGGCTCTGTCGGTGACGCGACTGGCATGGCGGCAGCAAAGCTGGCTCCGGCCAGTTCTGCCAACGGTGGCAGCGGGATGTCCTGCTCGGAGCATTGCTCAATGGCAGGTACCGCCGGTGAGGCCAAAGGCACAGCCTCCGGCAGCTGCTCCGTCGTCGAGGCGGTCTGCGTGTCAGGCAAACCCTCCGGCTCATCCACAAGCTGCTCGGTCAACTCCGGAATGCCAGCCGACTCGGCAGCGACATGAGGCACCCGCTCGCTGGCAAACGGTGACTCACCAAACAGGCCTTCCATGCCATGGATGACCGGCGGCACCATAGCGCGCCCCGGCACATTGTCCTGCTCGGCTTCACTGTCGACCTCGCTCGGCACTGGCCAACCCTCTTCCTGCGTCAGCGTGACCGGGGCAGTCAGCTCAGGCAGTGCATGCGCGGGCAGCTCATCCTGCCACTCGGCCTGCAGCATGGGTTCGACCGCCTGGATATCCGCCTCATCCAGTTCGGTTTCATTCAGCCTGTCGACCTCACCCAGGCTGGGCCAATCTTCCCCCTCCTCATCCAGCGGCTGCAGGGTGGGTAGATCAGACATGGCGGCCTGCAGTTCTTCGTCGCTGAGCGAGGCAAAGGATTTCTTCTCCGGCCCACTCGCACCGGCATCGAAACGCTGCAAATGCTCCTCATGCGCCAGTGTTTGCTCGGCAGCGAGCAGCACCTCATCCAGCGAAGTCGGCGTCGTGCTAACCAGCGCCTGCGCCTTGGCCAGCAGCTCGGCGGCGGAAGGAATCTCCTCTTCCGGACGACCGATACCACCACCCAGCACGCCAGCGGGCAAGCTATCCAGCGAAATGGACAAGCCACCAGGCAAGGCCGGCGGCGCAGCAAGAGATGGCGTGGCATCGACCGCAGCAGGTGCTGCAGTTTCAGCCAGCGACCCGGTTGTGTCAGTCGCCGCAGACTGCCAGATGTCCGCCACTTCGTTTTCAATCTGTTGCGGTGACAAGGATTCCAGACCGGGAACCGCAAGCGTTTCCAGTTCGGGAATCACGATGGCGGCTTCGTCACCACCCATGGCCGGCGCCGGTTCCGGGACAATGGCCGTTACTGCCTCGACAGCGTGTTCGGCTGCCACGGCATCATGCGCATCCAGTACGAAGTCAAAACCATCCACCGCCATCAAGGGTGCCTCAGGCTGCCTGGAGGGCTCAGCCTGCGGCGGAAGCTGTGGTGCCGACGCGGGCATGGCCACGGCCAGATCCGGCAGTACCTGCTCCAGTGACAACTCATGCGCCAGCACCTCGCTCAGATCCAACGACGGCAAGGCCGTCAGATCCAGCGGTGCGGACCTGAGCTCCGGCGCCGCCACCTCCAGGTCTTCCAGAGTCAGCTCGGGAATGTCCAGCTCTACAGGTGCCGCCGGCGCAGCGCCCAACTCATGCTGCATGACGTCCAGCTCACTGGAGAAATCAAAATCCGGCACATCCAGCACTTCATCTTCCAGCACTGGCACGGCAGATTCGTCTACCACTTCATCCAGCACTGGCAGGTCCAGCTCATCCCAGGAGGGCAGATCAGGCGTTGGCGACTCGTTCATGGTCACTTGTGGCTCATGTCGTGATGTTGGATTGCGTAACCCAGAGCGCGATAGGCCTTGAAGCGGTGGCGCGCAGTGGCCAGCGCAGCCTCATCGGTTCCGACTATTTCCAGAATACGCGAAAAATGCTGCGGCGCAGGCGGTAATTCCGGTCCCAGATTCAGCAAAACCGGATGCTGCAGCGCTTCCGGCAGCCGCACCGTCAGCCAGATCGGCGTTTCCGCTGCCTCGGCGGCATCCAGCCGGCAGTGGGCGATGAACTGGGTATCCCCCAGACACCACAACCGGTTGCTGAAGGTGTCCAGCGTCCGCTCGTCCTCCAGCCAGACCAGCAGACGCTCTTGCTTGCGAAATACCGTTGCGGCCAGCTTGCAGGCGAACTCCTGCGGCTGGGCCACATTGGTATAAAAATCAATCCGCGTCATCTTCTACGATTTCAGGCGATTCACGACGCGGACGGCCACGGCGCACGACATTGCCCAGGGCGATGTCGGCACGATCCTGCAGGAACTGCACCAGGAGCGGCACCGGGCGGCCAGTGGCGCCCTTGTCCTTGCCACTCTTCCAGGCCGTACCGGCAATATCCAGGTGCGCCCAGTCATACGCCTTGGCAAAGCGCGACAGGAAGCAGGCTGCGGTGATGCTGCCACCCGGACGACCACCGATATTGGCCATATCGGCAAACGGGCTCTTGAGCAATTCCTGGTACTCGTCCCACAGCGGCATATGCCAAGCCCGGTCGGCGACTTCTTCGCCGGCGGCCAGCAGCTCGCGTGCCAGGCTGTCCTGGTTGCTGTACAGGCCGGTTGCCACATGCCCCAGCGCAATGACGCAGGCACCGGTCAAGGTGGCCACATCAATCACGGTGGCGGGATTGAAGCGTTCGGCAAAGGTCAGCGCATCACACAGGATCAGACGGCCTTCGGCGTCGGTGTTCAGTACTTCGATGGTCTGACCGGACAGGCTGGTGATGATGTCACCCGGCTTTACCGCATTACCAGCCGGCATGTTTTCGCAGGCCGGAACGATGGCCAGCAGATTGATCGGCAGTTTCATTTCCACCGCAGCACGGAAGGCGCCCAAGACCGAGGCCGCACCGCACATATCGTATTTCATCTCGTCCATGCCTTCGCCCGGTTTGAGCGAAATGCCACCGGAATCAAAGGTGATGCCCTTGCCCACCAGGGCCAGCGGTCGGTCGTTCTTGTCCTTGGCACCCTGGTACTGCAGCACGATCAGCTTGGGTTCCACCACGCTGCCACGGGCAACGGACAGGAAGGAGTGCAAGCCCATTTCTTCCAGTTGAGCCTGGCCGTAGATGTCCACGCCGGTACCAAACTCGGCGGCGATGCGCTGAGCTTCTTCGGCCAGATAGGTCGGCGTGCAGATATTGGGCGGCAGATTACCCAGATCCTTGGCCAGTCTCATGCCATTGCCGATGGCCAGGCCACGCAGCAGGCCTTTTTCGCCATCTGCCAGATCGCTGCGACGCGGGACCGCCAGCGTCAGCTTGCGCGGTTCACGTACCGGCTCGTCGGTCTTGCTCTTGAAGCGATCAAAACGGTACAGCACGTCCAGGGTCACCACGGTGGCCTGCTCGATCATCCATTCGACATCGTGCTTCTTGACGGTCAGCTCGGTCAGATAGCTGACGGCTTCGGAAGCCGAGGTCTGCGTCAGACTGCGAATGGAGCTGCGTACGGCTTCACGATATTCCTTGGCACGGAAATCCCGCTCCTTGCCCAGCCCGACCAGCATGACACGGTCACACAGGGTATGCGGCACCGAATGCAGCAGCAAGGTGCTGCCTAGCTTGCCTTCCATATCACCCCTGCGGATGACATCACTGATAAAGCCATTGGAAATGCGGTCCAGCAGGTCGGCAGCAAAGGTCAGCTTGCGCGATTCATAGACACCGACGATGACGCAGGCAACGCGCTGTTTTTCCGGGCTGCCGCTTTTTATGTTAAATTCCATCTTGTACTCCCGTGTATTGCATGTGTCAGTTCTTCCACTTCTTGACAGGCCCTCTGTGCATTTGTTTGCCAGAAAGCCCTGCCTGCAGCAGGCGAAGACAGAAGCTGCGTCCATCCCGAAATTTGCCAAAAACGGCGTTTCAGAGTTATCAAATCAAATTATCACTACGCTAGTCACAAAAAGTCAAAAAGGCACTGATAAATGGTTTTTCGTAGAAGCCTGACCAGAGAATTGACTTTTACCGCCCTGGGCGTGTTTGTCGTCCTGCTGGCCATCATTCTCTCCACCCAGGCGATCAATTTGCTGGGCCGCGCTGCCGAAGGTCAAATCGCCAATGAGGCGGTTACCGCCCTCATCGGTTTCTGGGCATTGGGACTGTTCCCCTTGCTGATGATTCTTACCGTTTTCGTTTCCGTGCTGGTGGTCATGACCCGCATCTGGCGCGACCATGAAATGGCCGTCTGGCTGTCATCCGGCCTGGCACTGCGTGACTGGGTATGGCCCATCATGCGCTTTACCATCCCCCTGGCGCTGATGGTGGGCATCGTATCGCTATTCATCGCCCCGTGGGCAGAACAACGCAGCCAGGTTTATGCCGAAATACTCAAACGGCGTGAAGAAATCTCCGCCATCTCACCGGGCGTGTTCAAGGAATCCGGCTCCGGCAGCAAAGTGTATTTCATTGAAAGTTACGGTGGCGAGCACGGTGCTGCCACCAAGATCTTCATGCAGGACATGAGTGATGGCAAGGTGGCCAGCATTCTGGCCAAGCGCGGCTACATTACCGCCAACGAGGATAATGAACGCGTCCTGGTACTGGAAGACGGCCAGCGTTATGTTGGCGAGCCGGGCCAGTCCGATTACGAAGTCGGCAGCTTCAAGCACTATAGTGTGATCATTGGCGGCAACCAGAAGCTGGTCACTCCGCCGAACAACCGCCAGGCTCAGCCAAGCAGCGCCCTGCTGGGCAGCAGCGACCCTGCCCTGCGCTCCGAGCTGGTCTGGCGCTTGTCCATGCCGCTGAGCTGCCTGGTGCTGGCCTTGCTGGCCATACCGTTGTCCTATTACAACCCACGTAGCGGCCACGCCCACAATCTGGTGGTGGCCCTGGTGGCATTTTTCCTGTACCAGAACAGCCTCACCCTGGTCCGCAACTGGATCACCCAGGGCAAGGTGGGCATGGCCAGCATTCTGCTGGTCCACGTGATCGTATTGATCATTTCTGTTTTGTTGCTGAAATATCGTGACCGCCCGGCCAATACCATGCGCCAGACCCTGAAATTCTTCCTGCACAAGCACTGAGCACGATGAAACTGATTTATCGCTACATCATCAGCGCGCTGACCCAGTCCACGCTGTTCACCCTGGCGGCCCTGCTGGGCCTGTACGGCTTCTTCGACATCATTCACGAAGTGCCGGACCTGAACCAGGGCAATTACAACATCACCAAGATGCTTGGCTATATTGCCCTGCAAGCCCCTGGCCATGCTTATGAACTGATGCCGCTGGCGGTGCTGATCGGCGGCATGGTGGCCATGACCCAGCTGGCCAGCTCCAGTGAATACACCGTTATCCGTACCTGTGGCATCACGCTGGGTCAGATTGCCCGCACCTTGCTGCTGTTTGGTCTGGGCTTTGCCATTCTCACCACGGCGCTGGGCGAATTTGTCAGCCCCTACGCCTTGCAGCAGGCCGAACGCATGAAGCTGTCCGCCATGCGCTCGATGGTGGCGCAAGAGTTCCGCTCCGGCATCTGGGTCAAGGACAACAACAATTTCATCAATGTGCATGAAATGCTGCCCGACACCACCCTGCTTGGTGTGCGCATCTACCATTACAACGACAATTTCCAGCTGGTGGAAACCCGCTTTGCCGAACGCGGTCATTATCTGCGTGACAACAAGGTATGGCAGTTGAGTAATGTACGGGAAACGCGCTTGTTCGCCGATCACGTAGAAAGCACCAGCGTGCCGCTGGCACAGTGGAGCTCCATCATCGAGCCGGACATCCTGAACGTGCTGCTGGTGGTGCCGGAGCAGATGTCGGCACTCAATCTGATCAAGTACATCGAACACCTGAGCGCCAACAAGCAGCAGACCCAGCGCTACGATATCGCGCTGTGGAGCAAGCTGTTCTATCCGCTGGCCTGTGTATCGATGGCACTGGTGGCACTGGCCTTCACCCCGCAGCAACGCCGCCATGGCCAACTCGGTGTGCGTTTGTTCTCCGGCATTTGCCTGGGCGTGGGCTTCCACTTTGTCAACCGCCTGTTCGGTCACCTGGGCTTGCTGTACAACTGGAATCCGGTGATTTCCGCCACCGTGCCCACCTTGATGTTTCTGTTTGCCGGTATCGCCATCATCCTGAAACAGGAAAGACGCTGACATGGAAGAGCACGCCATCGACCTGATCCAGTCCCTGCGCAAACAGCTGGCCAGCGAACGCCAGCAACTGCAGGAGCACTACCGGCACGACCGGGATCCGCAACAATACCTGGCCCGGCACAGCCAGGTAGTCGATGCTGTTCTGCAGCAACTATGGCAACAAGCCGACATGGGAGATAGCGCCTCGCTGGTGGCGGTGGGCGGCTATGGCCGTGGCCAGCTGTTTCCTCACTCCGACATCGATGTACTGGTGCTGCTGCCTGCCGCCACGTCGGCAGACTTGCCGGAGCGCGTAGCGGCCTTGATCGGTCGCATGTGGGATATCGGCCTGGAAGTCGGCCACAGCGTCCGGACCATGCAGGAATGCCTGCAGGAAGCGGCCGCCGACATCACCATCGAAACCAATTTGCTGGAGAACCGTCTGATCGCCGGCGCGGAACGGCCCTATCACGAGGTGATCGCCCGCCTCGAACAACAACGCGATCCGCTGGCCTTTTTCGAAGGCAAGACGCTGGAACAGCAGCAGCGCCACAATCGACACTTTGGCGTCACCAATAATCTGGAACCCAATATCAAGGAAAGTCCGGGCGGCCTGCGCGATTTGCACACCATTTTGTGGATCAGCAAGGCCATCGGCCTGGGGGATGACTGGAGCGCACTGGTACAGCGCGGCATCCTGACCCAGGCCGAAGCGCGACTCATCCATCACAGCGACCGTCAGTTACAACGCCTGCGCATTGATCTACACATCCTGGCACGCCGTCGTGAAGACCGGCTGATCTTCGATCTGCAACAGAACATGGGCCTGGCTTGCGGGCTGCAGGATACGCCAGCCAAGCGTGCCAGCGAACAGGTGATGCAGCTGTATTTCCGCGCCGCCAAGACGGTCAGTCAGCTGAACGGCATTTTGCTGCCCAATCTGCGCGCGCGTCTGTATTCACAAGTCCCCCGCATCACCCAGAACCTGAACGAGCGTTTCTACTCGGTCAACAGCATGCTGGGGATCCGGCGCCCGGATGTGTTCGAGAAAGAACCATCGGCCATTCTGGAAGCCTTCCTGATGTTGCAGCGCAATCCGGAACTGACCGGTTTTGCGCCGCGCATGTTGCGTGCGCTATGGCACGGCCGCAGCCAGATCAACGACCGCTTCCGCAAGAATCCGCAGAACCGTGAACTGTTCATGCAGATCCTACGCGAGCCAGGCCTGACCCGCTGCCTGCGTCGCATGAACCTGTATGGTGTGCTGGGCAAATACCTGCCCGGCTTTGGTCGCATTGTCGGCCAGATGCAGCACGACCTGTTCCACGTCTACACCGTGGACGAGCATATCCTGATGGTGGTACGCAATCTGCGTCGCTTTGCCATCAGCGCCTTCAACCACGAATATCCCTTCCTGTCGCGCCTGATCAATGATTTCGAGCGGCCAGAAGTCCTGTATGTGGCCGGCCTGTTCCACGACATCGCCAAAGGGCGCGGCGGCGATCACTCCACGCTGGGCATGGTGGATGCCCGCGAGTTCTGCGAGCAGCACGCGCTATCCCCCGATGACACCGAACTGGTGGTGTGGCTGGTGGGGCAGCACCTGACCATGTCCAGCATTGCGCAAAAACAGGACATCTACGATCCGGACGTGATCCAGCGTTTTGCCGAACTGACGCAAACGCCGCGGCGGCTAGCGGCCCTCTATCTGCTGTCGGTGGCCGACATCCGTGGCACCAGCCCCAAGGTATGGAATGCCTGGAAAGCCAAGCTGCTGGAGGACTTGTACAACGCCACATTGCGCGTACTGCTGCGTGGCGGCGAGGTGGACCTGAACTCGGAACTGGAAGAACGCAAAACCCAGGCCCTCAGCCTGCTGCGCCTGTATGCCGTTCCTGCCGGCGTAGAGCAGAAACTGTGGTCGCAGCTGGACATGGTGTATTTCCTGCGCCATGAGGCCAAGGAAATCGCCTGGCACGCTCGCATCCTCAACCGTTTCGTCAATATCGAAACCCCGATGGTGCGCGCGCGGCTGTCTGACGATCACGAAGGCATCCAGGTATTGGTTTACACCCCGGACAAGCCTGAGCTGTTTGCCCGTACCTGTGCCTTTTTCGGGCGCACCAATTACAGCATTGCCGATGCCAAGGTTTACACCACCCGCCACGGCTATGCGCTGGACACCTTTCATGTCTTCATCCCCGAACACCATGACGGGGATTACCGTGACATGATCAACTTCATCGAATTCGAGCTGGCCGAGTGCCTGCGTCTGGAAACGCCGCCGCCACCGCCGGCCAATGGCCGCATCAGCCGCCATCTGAAGCACTTCCCCATTGCGCCCCAGGTGCTGATCCGCCCGGACGACAAGGACAATTTCTACGTGCTGTCCATCGTGGCTGGCGACCGCCCCGGCCTGCTGGCGCGTATTGCCAAGGTGTTGGCCGATTACCATCTGAGCGTGCAATCGGCCAAGATCATGACACTGGGCAGTCGTGCCGAAGACTCCTTCCTGATCAGTGGAGCCTGCCTGAAAGAC
>JAFANL010000082.1 GCA_019232735.1 Aquitalea sp.
GCCGGTGGCCAGCATCGGGTCGATGATGATGGCGATGCGCTCGTCCAGGCTGTCGACGAATTTCTCGAAATAGGACACCGGTTCCAGCGTCTCTTCATTGCGGGCCAGGCCCACCACGCTGATCTTGGCGGAGGGAACCAGGTCGAGCACGCCGTCCAGCATGCCGATACCGGCGCGCAGGATGGGAACAACGGTGACTTTCTTGCCCTTGATCTGCTGGACTTCAATCTCGCCGCACCAGCCCTGGATGGTGGTGGCTTCCAGCTCAAAGTCGCGGGTGGCTTCATAAGCCAGTAGACGCGCCAGTTCCTGGGTGAGCTGACGGAATTTCATGGTGCTGATCTCACCCTCGCGCAAGAGGCCGAGTTTGTGTTGTACCAGCGGATGGTTGACTACGTGGATATTCATGCTTGGTCCCAAACCTTGTGAACAAGCCGCCGCGGCACCTCTTGTGGAGGGCTGGGGCAGCGGCTTGCAGATATGCGAAACCGGCCGTGTTGCCGCGGCCGGTCTTCTGGAGGTATGGGGCCGTATTCTACCGCTTTTCCCACTGGGAAATCCACGGGATTAACCCTGAGGCGGGTAATGGTGCCGAACAGATATAGCCCTGCACCGACTGGCAACCCAGCTCGCTCAGCACCGACAGGTCGGTGGCATCTTCCACACCCATGCCGATGGTATTCAGCCCCTCGGCATGCCCCAGTTCCAGCGCCTCGGCCAGGATGGCGCGCAGGTGCTGGTTGTCGCCGGCACCGTGTACAAAAGCACGGTCTATCTTGAGCCCGCTGAAGTGGCTGGCGTGCAGCTTGTCTGTCAGCCCCACGCCAATGCCGAACTCATCCACCATGACGCCAAAGCCGGCGGCGCGCAGTGCCACCAGTTGGGTATCAGCCAGCGTCCAGTACTGACGCAGCGGGTTTTCCGAGAACTCCAGCGTCAGGTGCGCCGGGGTTAGTCCGGCCAGTTTCACTTTCTGGACCAGATGGTTGACCAGTTGCGGGTCGGCCAGCAGCTGTGCCGACAGATTGATGGAGACGGCCAGTTCATGGCCCTGATCCAGCCAGTCGTGACAGGCATACAGCGATTTTTCCAGAATCAGTTCGGTCAGTTCACGAATCATGCCGCGCTCTTCCATCACCGGGACAAAGGTGATGGGGGACAGCACGCCCAATGCCGGGTGGCGCCAGCGCGCCAGGGCTTCAACCCCCAGCACGCGGCGGCTGTGGATATCGACGATGGGCTGGAAGTAGGGCACCAGCTGGTCGTTGACCAGGGCCTTCCAGATTTCATCAATGGGCATGGCGCTACTATCGGCGGCAATCTTGGCGTGATCTGGCGGGGTGAAGACGCCGTCAGCTTGGGAAGATGTCATGTCGTTTACGTATCCACTGCGGGGAAGTGACAGGAGGACTCCCTCCTGAAGCATTGTTGAATTGTAAGACAGAGCACCCGGAATGGATATCAGTGCGGATAGGGTAAGCACAAAAAAACCCAGCTTGGGGCCGGGTTTTACATCTGCAGGCATTGGCCAGGGCTTGGCGCTTGTTCAAGGTCTCGCGAGCGAGAGCGAGACAAGGCGAAAACGGTTGATGGCAACGGGGAAGCAGAGTTTACATGGCGTAAATGCGCATTCCGCAGGCGTTTTAACGCGGTATCGCCCCATAGTTAACCAGCGCCGCAGGCGATGAACAGGTCTTACAGGCCCTGCAGCATTTCCTGCAGTTCGCCGGACTGATACATCTCGTACATGATGTCCGAGCCGCCGATGAACTCACCCTTTACGTACAGCTGCGGAATAGTGGGCCAGTTGGAGAATTCCTTGATGCCCTGGCGGATTTCCGCGTCTTGCAATACGTCGACGGTCTTGATGGTTTCTACGCCACAGGCCTTCAGGATTTGCACCGCGCGCGAAGAGAAGCCGCACTGCGGGAACTGGGCCGAGCCTTTCATGAACAGCACAACCGGGTTCTCGGTAACGGTTTGCTTGATGATGTCCTGGGTATCCATGGGGGAATTCCTTGCGGTAAGCGGGCAAAACCAGCTCTGCCCTTAAATACTTGACTGAAACGATGGGTTATTGTACGTAAGCCGCGCCTGCCGGTCAATTTGCCTGCTTGCGTAAACGTAACTGATGCAAGAACAAATCAGCCTGCCCGTCATACAGTGCATGGCGGTTCATGAAACGCGACACATTGGCGGCCACCAGCGCGGTAGCCATCAAGGGCATGATCATGCTGGAAGAGGACGAAGTCATTTCCATCACAATGACAAAGCCGGTCATGGGCGCGCGGGTCATGCCGGAAAAAAACGCAACCATGCCCAGCAGCACCATGGCGGCCTGCGGCAAGGTTGGCAGCAGCAGGGACAGGTTAAGGCCAAAGCCGGCACCGACTGCCAGCGAGGGGGCAAACATGCCGCCCGGCGCACCACTGATATAGGTGATGACCAGCGAGATCAGCTTGAGGATACCGTATTCCTGCATGCTGCTACCGCCGCCTTCGATGATTTCCTTGGCACGGAAATAGCCGGTGCCGAAAGTGATGCCGTCGCTGCCAATGCCAATGACGGCCAG
>JAFANL010000088.1 GCA_019232735.1 Aquitalea sp.
CAGGGCCTGTCGCGCTACAGCCCGGATACCGGCACCGAGGCCGACTACATCGTGGTGGAAATGGCCAAGCACATCCTGGGCAAGAACTGGATGAAGGACTACGTGGAAAAAGCCCGCAACGGCGGTATCGAACGCGTGCTGCTGTAAGCCTGACCACCACAGGCACTGTGTGTTGAAACCCCTCTCGCTTTCTGGAAAGAAAGCGAGGCTCCCTTACAGGGTAAGGGCGGGGGGATGGGGAATAGACGGGAAGGCTGCGGAATCAAGCGGCCCGGCTTCGCCGGGTCCAGCACAATCGCACCGACACGCTGTCTGCAGCCTGCCGCAGGTCTTGGCCTGCGGTTTTTTCATTGTTGGATGCAAGACTCAGGGCGATGCTGGCGATAGATGCCTTGCAACCAGTCGTACAAGGGACGCTGCACAAAGTCCTGCCGCCATTGCCATACCACCGCAGGCAAACGCGCTTGCATGGTGGCCTCATCGCCCTCCCATGGCAGTAAGGGCCACAGCAATGACGCAGCGGTCAGGTCAGCCCGGCTAAAGGCTTCGCCCACCAGATAGTCCCGCCCCTGTAGCGCCGTTTCCAGCTTGTCCAGCGCCTGCCCCAGTTGTGGTAGTGCCGCAGCGGCATTGGCAGGGTTGATTTGCATCTTGTAATACATGGCAGGGCGGATCAGGGGAAACAAGGCCTGAAATACCCGACCTTGCAGGCGAGGCGCACCGCGCAGCAAAAAAGCCATGGCATAGCGCCGCTGCCGCAGCACATGAGAATAAAACCATAGCCGCAGTGGCACACCGATTTCATTACCCAGCCATTGTTCCCACTCCCGCGCCTGTATCGCCAGTTGGGGATCGGCCGGTGTCAACGCCAACTGCGGCCAGCGCTGTTCCAGATAATCAATGATGGCGGCCGAATCCTGCACGATGTACAGCCCATCCCGCAGAATCGGCAGCGAGCTGGCGCTGGCCAGCCGCTTGCTCCACAGCAGGTGCAGGCCAGGCAACAGGTTTTTCACCTGATAAGGCTGCTGCTTGTGGTCCAGCGCCCAGCAGGCTTTCTCGCAGAAATGGGAAAACGGAAACTGGTAGAGTGCAAGCATGATTCACTTCCTTGCCATCATCACGGCAGATGCAATGACATTAGAATAACGATGATTGCAAATCGGGAAAAGAAAAAAGGGCGGCACCTGGCCGCCCTGCACCTTCCCCAGACCATACTTTCTTTATTCAGCGTCCGCTCTTGTACTCGCTCCACAACCGGTTCATCAGCCGTGTCAGATCACTGGGCAGCGGCAGCTCCACATACATGCCCTTGAGCTGGGCCTCGGTCGGATAGACGTTCTGGTCATTGACGATTTCCGGCTTGGTCATTTTCTTTGCCGACACATTGGCAGTGGGATAGAACACCTCATTGGTAATGCTGGCACTAACGTCCGGCCGCAGAATGTAGTTGATCCATTTGTGTGCAGCCTCCGGGTGATTGCTGTCCTTGGGGATGCCCATCAGATCAAACCAGATCGGCGTATTACCCTTCACCATCTGGTAGCGCAGCTCATAGGGCTTGCGTGCTTCATGCGCACGGTTGCGGGCAATATTCACATCACCCGAATAGCCGATCGCCAGACAGATGTCGCCATTGGCCAGATCGTTGATATAGCCGGAGGAGTTGAACTGGGTGATATAGGGCCGCAGCTTTTTCAAGGTCTCGTACGCTGCGTGGTAATCTGCCTGGTTCTTGCTGTTGGGGTCCTTGCCGATGTATTTCAACACCAGTGGAAACACATCGGTTGGCGAATCGAGCATGCTGACACCGCAGTTGAGCCGGGACAGGTATTCCGGTTTGAACACGATGTCGAAGCTATCCAGTGGCACATCCTTGCCCAATGCCTTTTGCAGCTTGGTCACGTTGATTCCCATCCCGGTCGTGCCCCAAGCATAAGGCACACCATACTGATTGTGCGGGTCCATGGTGGCAACGATCTTCATCAGCACCGGATCCAGATGCATCAGATTGGGCAGCTTGCTCTTGTCCAGCTTCATGTATACCCCGGCCTCGATTTGCTTGGCCATGAAGGTGGACGATGGCACCACCACATCATAACCAGCCCTGCCGCTGAGCAGCTTGGCCTGCAGGGTTTCATCCGTGTCGAAGACATCGTATTTGACCCGGATATGGCCCTCCTTCTCAAAATTGGAAACCGTGTCCTTGGCAATGTAGTCCGACCAGTTATAGACATTGACTTGAGCTTCTTCGGCAAATGTGGGCGCCGCCAGTAGCGTTGCGCACAACATGGCCGCCATGCGGGGCAGAAATGACCTCATGATGTGTCCTCAGTGTGAAAATGCGCTTCCTCCGTACAGCACTTCCCGTGCTTTCTGCTGTTATACTAACTGTACGTACAGCCAGTTTGTTGACGATTATCCTGCCGCGTCAAGTCTGATGACCGGCAAACAACTACAACTGCAAACAGATAGCGGGTAAATTGACAGAATTAGCAACAGAGATAGCCTGATGACCGACAACTCCACCGATGGCCGTCGTCAGCGTGGCGATGCCAGCCGACAGCTCCTGATTGATGCCATGATCCACGCCGTTGCCCTGCACGGCCTGCCCGGCGCCACCATTTCAGTGGTTGCCGAACTGGCTGGCGTGTCGCGCAGCCTGGTCAACTTCCATTTCACCCAGAAAGAGCAATTGCTGGAAAGCGCACTGGCATACGCCTTGCTGATCTATGAACAATCCCTGAGCACCGTGCTGGCCGCACATCAGCAATCCCCGCGGGCACGGCTGCAGGCAGACATCCTGCACGACATCCGTTTTGCATCCGAACATTCCGAGCTGCTGGCCTTGTGGTATGCCAGTTGGAGCGAACGGCAATCGCTGCAGCAATACCGCAATACCACGCTGGCTGCGGACCGCAGCTATCGCAGCAGCTACCAGACCTGTTTCCAGCAGCTGCTGGACAATACGGAGCTGGCACGGCGTTACGCTCACATCATCGACTGTTTCATTGATGGCATGTGGCTGGACTGTCATCTTGATCCGGAGGCCTTCCAGGTTGACGACGCCTGCTCTACTGCACTGCTGTTGCTCGAGACGCTACTGGTCAAGCCAGTCGGCCATTGAATGCATGCCGGCCATGAAATGAAAAAAGAGGAGGCTTGCGCCTCCTCCTCTTGCACTGCGAGTGAGCTGTCGCTTAACGGCTTAGTGATTGTGTTTGTGCACCATGGTCTGATGGTGCTTCATCTTGTGGTGACGATGGTGCTTGTGCACATGCTTCTTGGCAGCCTGTGCCTTTTGTGCAGCCGGAGCAGAAGCCGCTTTCATGGCCTTGTGCTGCTGCTTGGCATGATGGATCTTGGCCTGATGCTTTTTGGCATGCGCCTTGGCCGGTGCCGTGACGGCAGGCTTGGCAGCAGGGGCCGAGGCATCAGCCGCAAAGCCGGCAGCGGAAGCCAGACCAAACACGGCGGTCAGGATGAGTGCGGCGATCTTTTTCATGGTCATTCTCCCGTAAGACGGCTTTATTGAAAGGTGGGGGCAGGCGGTGTTGTCTGCCTCCATGTCTTGTATCTTAGGGAGGGGAAAGCGGCACGTCTGTGAGACTCTTGTAAGCCTGTGTAAGCAATCGTAACCGGCTCAATCCGTACTGGCTGGCGCGGGCAAGGCCCGGGTCACCAGCAACTGGTCGATGCGGTAGTTGTCGATGTCCACCACCTCGAATTTATAGCCGGCATACTCGACATGATCGGTCCGCTTGGGAATCTTGCGCAGCATGTACATCATGAAGCCGGCGATGGTTTCGTAGTTCTCGTCATCGGGGAAGCTGTCGATATCCAGCGCACGCAATACATCTTCCACCGGCGATGCACCATCCACCAGCCAGCTGTCGGCATCGCGCTGCACGATTTGTTCTTCCTGATTTTGCGACACCAGATCACCCATCACCGTGCTCATCACATCATTGAGCGTGATGATGCCCACCACCAGCGCATATTCGTTCATCACCACGGCAAAATCCTCACGTGATGCCTTGAAGCGCTCCAGCAGCTCGGACAAGGTCAGGCTGTCCGGGATGATCAGCACATTGCGGATGGTCAGCTCGCGCTTGATCGAGACGCTTTGCTGATTCACCAGCCGGGTAAGAATGTCCTTGGAGTCGACATAGCCCACCACCGCATCCACCACACCATCACACACCAGGTATTTGGCATGCGGATTTTCGGCAATCTTGCGTTTGATGCTGCCTTCTTCTTCCTGCAGCGTGAAATACACCACACTTTCACGCGCCGTCATTGAAGAGGGCACCGTGCGGCTTTCCAGCTCGAACACGTTTTCGATCAGGTGATGCTCCTGCTGCTGCAACACCCCGGCCTCGGCGCCGGCCTCCATCATGGCCACGATATCGTCCGGCGTCAGGTCATCCGGCCGCGCTGTCGGCAAGCCAAACAAGCGGAACAACAGATTGGCCATGCCGTTGAACAGCCACACCAGCGGCATGAACAGCCCGACGCACGTCTGCATCGGCCGCACCACGCGCACGGCAATCTGCTCCGGTGCCGACATGCCCAGCCGCTTGGGCATCAAGTCGGCAAACAGGACAAACAAGGAGGTCACGGTGACAAAAGACAGCAAAAAGCTGACCCGCTCCACCCAGTCTGCAGAAAAAACCAGATGCAGCAGCTGAGCAAAATAGGGGGTAAACGCGGCTTCACCCATGATACCGGCCATGATGGCTACTGCATTCAGGCCGATCTGCACCACGGTAAAGAACAGGCCAGGCTGGGATTGCAAGGCCAGTACCCGCTCGGCACGCACATCCCCCTCTTCGGCCATCTGCCGCAGCTTGATCTTGCGCGCTGCCGCCAGCGAGATTTCCGAAATGGAAAAGAAGGCGCTGATCAGGATCAGCACGGCAATGACCGTCAGGTTTTGAACCAGGTTCACGCAAAGTTCCAGGGAGTTGGCGACGATATGTCTATGTAGTGTAGCAGCCGTAGATGACAGGACTGGCTGTACGGACAGTTGAGGCAGTATAACAGACAGCAAAATGCAGCAAGGTCAGTCCGCGGTAGAATGAGCGACATCCATCAACAGGAAATGGCCATCTGATCATGACTTGCCCTCTTTGCACCCTGCCCGCGGGAGAATTGCTGTACGAAGACACGCAGCTCTGGGTCTTGCTGGTTGACGAAGCCGGCTACCCCGGCTTCTGTCGCGTCATCTGGAAACAGCACGTCCGTGAGATGACCGATCTGCCCGCCAGCGCACAAAGCCACCTGCTGGATTGGGTATTGCGTACCGAAAGTGCCGTGCGCCAGGTGATGCAGCCCGACAAGATCAACCTCGCCAGCCTGGGCAATGTGGTGCCACACCTGCACTGGCACGTGATTCCCCGCTTCGAGGACGATGCCCACTTCCCCGCCCCCATCTGGGCCCAGCCGCAACGTGCGGGTGCCGACCACGCCCAACCGCAACTGGCTGCGCAGTTGCGCCAGGCACTGCAAGCAGGGCTTGCCGCCCGCGGGTAAGCAGAAAACCCGGCCAGCTTGCCGAGCGACCGGGCTTCTGTGTAGGCTAGAGCGGTCCTGTCACTGCACACGCGGGGACAGGCATGCGGAACCGCTTTCAAGCCGGCCCCTGGGCCGGCTCGTAAGCGGCTCCTCCTCGCTGCATG
>JAFANL010000127.1 GCA_019232735.1 Aquitalea sp.
GTCGCGGCACCGGGCTACAATCCCAGACTGGCGGCGCAGTACAAGCGCCTGATCGACCAGACTGCCCATGAATTCAAGCTGGATGCCAATCTGCTGCACTCCATCGTAACCGTGGAGTCCGGCTACAACCCGCAGGCAACCTCGCCCAAAGGGGCTGTCGGCCTGATGCAGGTGATCCCGGCCACTGGCGAGCGCTTTGGCGTGACCGAGCTGACCGACCCCAGACAGAACCTGCGTGCTGGCGCGCGCTATCTGCGCTTCCTGCTGGGGCAGTTCAACAACGATCTGCCGCTGGTCATCGCCGCCTACAATGCCGGAGAGGGTGCCGTACAGAAATACCGCAACACCATCCCGCCCTATGATGAAACCCGTGATTATGTCGCCAAGGTGCTGGCTTCCTACCAGAAGCGGACCGGCATCAGCTATCCGGGCCAGCCGCTGCAGAATCGCAATGGCCGGGTCAAGGCCATCATCCTGCCGACACCGCACAGCACCACGCAGGCCTCTGTCCTGTAATCTTGCCCCGCTTGTCACCAGCAAAACAAAAGGCCTTCATGCAGAAGGCCTTTTTCCTTAGTTTAATGGCTGAGCAGCACAGTCATCTTGCATTACAGCTGAATACCCAGAATTTCACTGAGCGGATCGGCCAGATCGCGATATTGTGCGCGGTGGTCGAACACGCCTAGCAGGCCAGGGTAGGCATCTGGTGTGTGCAGAATCTGGTTGGCCTTGCGTGAGGAAAGCTTGTGAATGCGCAGAATGCGACCATCCCAATGCACCAGACGCGCCTCCTCGGCAATCAGCAAGACTTCCAATGCCTGGTGAATGATTTCTACCAATACGATTTTGCTGCGGGTCCTGCTTTCACCTACAGGCGCAGCAATTTTGACTCCCTCGTCTTGCATATCGTCTTTTTCTGAAATTTTTATTGTTTAAAATGAATTAACTTCCTCTTAATCATAGGGTAGTCGTTTCTCAATCTCAAGAGTTGATTTAAATAAATTTAAGCACTCGCCACGCATACACTATATCACTTACAAATAAAAACGGCCAGCATGTGCTGGCCGTTTAAAATTGCGGTGTTTTTCTGCATCAAGTCGCTAACAGCAGCGCCAGGCTACGTAATGAATGCCAAGGCTCCCCTGCTGCCATCCCCTTGATTTGCTGATCGATGCGCGCACATTCAGACAGGGCAGACATCAGCTTGCGTGGTCCGATACGCCGCAAGGCCGGCTCCGCCAGCCGCTGCTTGTCACCCCACAGGCGCAGCTCACGCGCCATATCGCGCAGCTGGCGCCCGTCTTTCAGGCCCTGGCGCAAACGCAGCAGCATGCGTACGTCCTCGGTAAACGACCACAACACCAGTACCGGCGACTCGCCTTCTGCCAGCAAGCCATCCAGCATGCGTTGCACCCGTGCGCCATCGCCGGACAACCAGGACTCTGACAGGTGGAAAACGTCAAAGCGTGCCACATTGGCCACCGCCTCGCGCAGCTGTTCCAGGGTCAACTCACCGGCCGGGTAGAGCAGCGCCAGCTTGTCCACTTCCTGACGCGCGGCCAGCAAATTGCCCTCGACCCGGTCGACAAAAAAACTGAGCGCCTCGGCCGACAGTTGCTGCCGCTGGCGCTTCATGCGGCGAGAAATCCAACCACCCAGCTCCTGACGTGCCACCGGTTTGGCTTCTACCACCACCGCCGCCTTTTCCAGTGCCACAAACCACTTGGACTGCAGCTGGGTCTTTTCCAGCCGCGGCAAAGTGATCAGGGTGATGGTATCGGCTGGGGGATGGGCCGCCAGCTGCTGTAGTGCCTCGGCGCCCTCATTGCCCGGCTTGCCACTGGGAATGCGGATTTCCAGCATTTTCAATGAGGCAAACAGCGACACGCTGCTCATGGCATCTCGCAGCAAGGACCAGTCAAAGCCGGCCTCCACCGTCAGGACTTCCCTTTCCAGGTAGCCCTGTGTGCGTGCCTGCTGACGCAGGCTGTCGGCTGCCTCCAGCGCCAGCAACGCTTCCTCGCCATGAATCAGGTAAAGCGGTGCCAGCCCCTTGGCCAGTACCGCTTCCAGTGCATCAGGGCTGAGGCTTGGCATTGACCGGCTTCAGGCTTTGCGGACCCGTCACACCCAGCTCCGCCGGGCGCTTGATATAGGACAGACGGCGCACGATCTGCTCGGCGGCATCACGACGCATGTCTTCCCACAGCAGGTTTTCTTCCTGCTCCTTGCCCAGCACATCGCTATCGGAATAATTCATATTGCGACGCACCACAACTTGCATGTCCGGATCAACCGGCGTACCCGCCAACACGGTGCGCACCGCAGCGGTATAGGTCAGCTGGTATTCGTTGACCTTGCCACCACTGTTGATGGTGGAAACTTCCTTGGCCTGGTTTTCTGTCAGTACGCTGACAACGGCCTCGGCCTGCTTGGCCGACGACA
>JAFANL010000131.1 GCA_019232735.1 Aquitalea sp.
CGCCAAACTGGCCGACAAGCTGGATGGCGCATCCGGCATTGCGGCCACGGTAGCCGCCCATTTGTGCCGCGCCTATCCGGGGGTGCAGGCCGCGGATATCGCCAGCAACTGGACCGGCCCCATCGACCGTACCCGTAATGGTCTGCCGCATTTTGGTGCTTTGCCACAGCAGCCGAATGTTTTCTATGCCATCGGTTATTCCGGCAATGGTGTTGGCCCTTCCATGCTGGGGGGCAAGATTCTGGCGGCATTGTCATTGCAGCTGGACAACGAATGGTCGCGCTGTGGCCTGGTGCATGGTCTGCAGCGTGATTTCCCGCCCGAACCTTTCCGCTACCTGGGTGGCCGGCTGGTACGCCATGCGGTAGGGCAGGTAGACCTGGCCGCCGATGAAAACCGCCAGCCGTCCTGGTTGATGCAGCAACTGAGCAAGCTGGCGCCTTCCGGTCTGTCGCCAACCAAGGCGACGGCCTCCCATTCCCGCTAGGCCTTATCTGGAGAAACGCATGTCTTGCTCATCTGATCTGGAACAGATCCACCAGGCGCTGACCGCCTATTACGAGGCCCTGTATTACGGCCAAGCGGAGAAGCTGACAGAGGCTTTCCACCCCGATGCCGTGCTGTTGGGTGATGTAGAAGGGACCGAGTCACGGCTGGATCAGGCGCAATACCGCAAGCTGCTGCAAAGCCGGCCCTCGCCGCATGCGCAGGGTGCTCCCTATGGTTTGCAGATTGGAGAGGTCCGCTGCTGTGGCAATGCCGCCATGGCTGAACTGCAAACGCCATTGGCTGGGCGGGTTTTTACCGATTACGTCTCGCTGCTCAAGCGTCAGGAACGCTGGCGCATCGTTTTCAAGCTGTACTCGCATCCGCAATGAAGGTGGTGGCCATCCGTGCCGCGGCATGGGTGGGTTGTTATTACCGTGTTATCCAACTTCCGGAGTACTCCAATGCATTCAAGCGAACTGGCGCCAGCGCTCCCGCCACATGAAGACTCCGGCCTGCAGGTGCAGTCCATCAGCGGGCTGGAAACCATAGGCATCATTTTTGGTACCAATATCGGGGCTGGCGTGCTGGGCATGGCTTTTGCGGCACGCAAGACCGGCTATGTCCCGCTTTTGCTGTGCCTGGCCATCACCTGCGTGCTATGCACCATCACCATGTTGTATCTGACCGAAGTGGCCTTGCGTACTCGCGGTAATCGCCAACTGAGCGGTCTGGCTGGCCGCTATCTGGGAAGCGTAGGGGGCTGGCTGCTTTTTCTGGCCGTGGCCGCCAACAGCTTTGGCGCGCTGACGGCCTATATGGCGGGTAGCGGCAGCATCATGCTGGACTTGCTCGGGGCTTACGGCATGAGCAAGGAGTTGGGCAGCATCCTGTTCATTGTCCCGTCAGTCGCGGTGTTGTATCTGGGCCTGAAGGTACTGGGTACTGGCAACAAGGTGATCAGCATCAGCATGATCGTCATCATCCTGGCACTGATTCTGGCTTCCATCGTCAGTCGGGATGCGCGACTGAGCAATCTGTGGCTCAGTCATTGGCAGTATGTGGTACCGGTATTCAATCTGGCGGTATTTGTATTTGGCGCCCAGTTTCTGGTGCCCGAACTGGTGCGTGGCAATCTGTCTGCCCCACGCAAGCTGCCGCGCCTGATTGTGATCGGCATGGTACTGACCTTTGTCTTTGTGGCCCTGATTCCGGCCTCGGTCATCGCGCTGGTCGGTACTGACAATCTCACCCAGGTGGCCACGCTGAGCTGGGGCAGGGCGCTGGGGCAGTGGGCCTATTACACCGCCAATATTTTTGCTCTGCTGGCCATGCTGACTTCCTATTGGGGGCTGGGCGGCTGTCTGTTCACCAATATCTTCGACCACTTCCGTCTGGGTAGTGAAACCCGGAAATCAAAACGGCTGCTGGTACTGGTCGTGGTTGCACTCCCCCCGTTTGTGCTGGCTTACTCGGGTATTGCCAGTTTCGTCAATGCGCTGTATTTCGCCGGCACTTTCGGTGGTGTGCTCATGGGTATCATCCCGGTTTTGCTGTTGAATGCGGCGCGGCGCCGTGGCGATGAGCACAGTGAATTTGTGTGTGGCTGGTATGCGGGACGCTGGGTGCAGTGGCTGATCGTGGCGACTTTTCTTCTCAGCGGGGTATATGCGCTGGTGTCGCTGTTTGGTGTGTTGCCCGAGAGTTGGTAAAGAAGCGCGACGGCTGCGCGCTGCTGATGCCGCCGCCGCAAGGGTAGTGCTTCAGTCGTCCTGCAACACGATGCGTGCGCGGATGCCGGGTGCATCGGCTTCGGCAATGGCCAGCAGGCGGTCGATATTGGGATGCTTGCCTGGGTTCTGGCGTGCATCTGCAGTATGTTCGGCATACAGTTGCAGACCTTCCAGTGCGGCGGCACGGTTGATGTGGCTGTGCTTCTTGATCAGCGCGTGATAAACCCGCACCGAGCCGGCCGTCCCCGGCTTGTTTTCCAGACGAGTCAGTGTTTCACCGGCGGCATCGAGTAGAACGATGGCCGTGATGCCATCGGTGGTGGGCAGGGTGTCCAGAATGTCTTTGAAACTGGTGGTCATGGTCTTGGTTTCCTGAACCCGGTGCGTTGTCATGGCATCCCTGCTGCTGTCGGCGGGTTTCTGCTGCCAGGGCGAGTTAGAGGCCGTGTTTGCGCACCGCTCCGGGTAATGGGGTGGGGTGAAGTGCTGATGCTAGCATAGCCGGCAGCCAGGATGCAGGGTTAACTCCTGTGGATGGCTGCGCTGTTTTTGTGAATTTTTGCACCAAATTGGTGCATGAAATGTGTGGGGTAAGGACTATCCCTTGCTGGGAAAAACAAGGGTGATGAGGTATTTACTTTTACATCAATCTGTTACAAAATCTGGCACGTTGTTTGCTATGAATACTGCAGTAGCTGGCGACAGGTGATGGTTGCTTCGACCCACCATCACTGTCCTGCGCCAGTCTGCAAAGGAGAAAACAGAGCGGCATAGCCGCCACCGG
>JAFANL010000189.1 GCA_019232735.1 Aquitalea sp.
ACATGACTGGCGATGATGGCTAACGACGCCTGGGTGTAGGGAATGGGCAGCAGGTCGTTCACATAGCGCTGGGCGCTGTGGTTGAAGGACAGATGCTCGGATACCGCCGGTGGGTTGATGGCATCCACTAGCCGCTTGAGGGCAGCCAGATGTTCGCCGTCCGGTCGTACCAGCGAGCCCAGCCCCAGCCCCACGCCATGCAGCGACAGCGGGTAGTGCTCCGCCACCCCTTGCAGCATGGCCAGTGGCATGCCGCCATCGAAGAAATTTTCACTATGCACTTCCACCCAGCCCAGCGGCGGCAGGGTATCCAGCACCTGGCGGTAATGTGGTGCGCGCAGGCCGATGCCGGCGACAGCGGGGAGGGCGGTGTGGGTCATGGTTCTGCTTCAATCGACGAAGAGTGGTTGGCGGGGGGCTTATTTGGCCAGTTTGCCGCCCATTTTTTCGCAGCTGCCCTTGGCGACATATTTCCAGTCGCCCGGGTCCTTGTCCTTGGTTGCCTGGCCGGCGCAGGAGTGGGCTCCGGTGGCCGAGGCGCAATCGTTCTTGCCAGCCTGGGCGATGCCGAAGCACTTTTCCTTTTCTGCGGCGGCGGCCGGAGTGGCGCTGAGCGCACCCATGGCAACAACGGCACCAAGGGCGGAGGCGAGCAGGGCTTTGGAAGCATTCATGGTGTTTCTCCTATGGAGCAAGTTCAAGTGAAAGCAAGAGGGTGTCGAGCTGGGTGGCACGGGCCGCCGGGGTGGCCCGTGGCAGACCTTATCGTGGATAGACTGCTTATTGTTTCATTGGTGCCATGGTCGTGCCACCCATCTGCTGGCAGCTGCCCTTGGCAACCAGTTTCCAGTCGCCGGGGTCTTTGTCCATCTTGGCCTGGCCTTTGCAGCCGTGTACGCCGGTGGCGGAGGCACAGTCGTTCATGCCGGCCATGGCCACGCCATAGCATTTTTCCTGCTCTGCCGCCTGGGCCGGTGCAGCGCTCAGGGCGGCCAGGGTGACAACGGCACCGAGGGCGGAAGCCAGCAAGGTCTTGGAAGTGTTCATGTCTATCTCCTGTCAGGTAGTGACCGGCTGCTGCCGGGTTTCAGGAATCAGTCGCAGCTCTGGAGGATTTCTTACAGTTAGAAGCTCATTTTTTTCAATTCGCCGAAATTTTCTGATTTTGGCTGTATTTACATGAAATTGAATGAGGATTTCTTGCTGTCTGCACTGCTTCCTGCTCCATAAGTCGACAGCTTTTCCACTTTCTTACAGTGACAGGCAAAAAAAATCGGGCAGGATGTCCTGCCCGATTTTTTAGCGGATATTCACCACCTTGTGGGTTTGCACCGACAGCCGCCAGCGCGGGTGCGCCATGCAGTAGGCAATGGCGGCACGGGTGTTGGCGGCCAGTTCCGGGCCATCCATGGCTTGCAGATAGAAGGTATCGAATTGCAAGCCGGCCACGGTTTCCGGTAACTGGGTGGCTTGCGGATAGACCAGCTTCAGCTCGTTGCCACTGGTTTGCAGCAAGGGAGCACCCGCCTTGGGGCTGACGCAGATCCAGTCGATGCCGGCCGGAGCGGCGATGGTGCCATTGGTTTCCACCGCGATTTCAAAGCCCTCGGCATGCAGGGCGGCAATCAAGGCCGCATCCAGTTGCAATAGCGGCTCGCCACCGGTGCACACCACATAGGGCGTGCCACCACTGCCGGCTGGCCATTCGCTGGCAATGCGGGCCGCCAGTTCGGCGGCAGTGGCGAACTTGCCGCCATCCGGGCCGGTGCCGACAAAATCGGTATCACAGAACTGGCACACCGCCTTGCTGCGGTCTTCCTCGCGGCCGGACCACAGATTGCAGCCGGCAAAGCGGCAGAACACGGCGGCACGGCCGGCCTGACGGCCTTCGCCTTGCAGGGTATAGAAGATTTCCTTGACCGTGTACATGTTTACTCTCCCTGCAGCAGCGGCCAGCGCATATCGTCATGGAACAGCAGCGAAACGCCGTTGTTCTCGTCTTCCATCAGGTCGATGCGCGCCAGTTCCGGCACCAGTGGCGACAGATGGGCGTGCACCCATTCGGCTACCGACTGGCTGTGGCCATCGCGCACGCCGGCCAGCTGGTCCAGCGGATTGTGATCCAGTTGGCGGTAGAGCGGTTTGAAGCGGTCTTTGACATCACCAAAGTCCAGCAGCCAGCCCATGGTGCGGTCCAGGCTGCCGGTCAGCATCAGCCGTACCAGATAGCTGTGGCCGGTGTAATGGCCCTGGCTGTCGAAGGGTACTGCGCTTTCAAAGCGCTGCTCTTTCCAGATACGGAAGCGCTTGCCATCGAACTGGCTGCCGGCGCTATGGGTTTCGCGCACTTCCACCCAGGCCAGGCCTTGCAGGCCGGCGGATTGCAGCTCGCCGTACAACCAGGCGGCCATGACTTCGCTGGTGGGATTTTCCAGACCGGCAATATCGTTCAGATAACGGTGATTCAAGCGCAGGAACAACGGTGCCCAGGCGGCTTCCAGTTGCCGCTGCGTGTGGTGGCGGGCATCGGCCACGATGCGCACACCAAAGCCATGACCATGCAGGCGGCCGCATTTGTGGCCGGCCGGCACGTGCGGCAGCTGATGGGCGGCTTCGAAGCGGGCGGCAATCCAGTGCAGGGCGGTGCCGTTTTCCAGCATCACGCCACGTTCCGGCGTGCTTTGCAGCAGCAGGGCGGCGGGGCTGGGCAGGGCGTCCTTGATATGCTGAGCCAGGCTCAGGTCATCGCAATGCGCCAAGTGCTGGTTGAGGTCGGCATAGTTGAGCGGTGCCAGTACCTGGGCCAGCGCGGCGTGCAATTCGGCCTGTTCGATATGGGTGACATCGGCGCGGGCCAGCACGCGAAAGCTGTGGCCATGCAGGCCGTTGAGCTGGCTGTCGTCGCCGGCCACGCGGCGGGCGGCTTCAAAGCGGCCACCGGCCAGAATGCAGGATGCGTGCATTTATGCCTCCCGGGCGCAGCGTTCGACCAGCGGATCGGCCACGCCGGCTTCGGCAAAGCCCTTGGCGCGCAATTCGCAAGACGCGCAATGGCCACAGGGTGGGACCGCGCCGTTATAGCAGGTGTGGCTCCAGGCCAGCGCCTCCATTGCGCCCACTTGCTGGGCCAGGGTAACGGTTTCGGCCTTGCTCAGATACATCAGCGGAGTGTGCAGCTCGACACGGCTGTCCATGCCCAGACGCACCGCCAGCTGCAGCGCCTGCAGGGTGTTTTCGCGGCAGTCCGGATAGCCGGAGTAGTCGGTTTGCGCCACGCCGGTGACGATATGGCGTGCACCGCGGGTATAGCCGAAGGCGGCGGCAAAAGTGAGGAAGATCAGGTTGCGGCCCGGCACAAAGGTATTGGGCAGGGCATCATCGTCGCGGCTGCCTTCTTCGGGCTGGATGCTGTCATCGGTCAGCGCATTGCCGCCGATGGCGGCAAAGGTGTCAATGGGCAGCACGGTCTGGCGCACGCCGGCCATGGCGGCAATCTTGCGCGCGCAGTCCAGCTCCACGCGGTGGCGCTGGCCGTAGTCGAAGGTGACGGCTTCCACATTGGCGGGGCCAAACTTTTGTAGCGCCCAGTACAGGCAGGTGGTGGAGTCCTGACCGCCGGA
>JAFANL010000242.1 GCA_019232735.1 Aquitalea sp.
GAACAGGCTGATCCGCCATACCACCGAGTTGGTGGCCTTGGTGATCTGCTGCTGCGGATTGTCCGATTCCGCCGCCGCGATGGTGACGATTTCAGTCCCCAGGAAGGTGAACATGGTGGTCAGCATGGCGCCCAGCACCGCGCCAAAGCCCTTGGGCATGAAGCCGCCCTGGTCGAACAGGCGGGAGGTGCCACTGACCTGGCTGCCCGGAATCAGGCCGAACATGGCCGCACCGGCCACACCCAGGAAGGCAACAATCGCAATCACCTTGACCAGCGCAAACCAGAACTCGAACTCGCCGTAGTTCTTCACACTGAACAGATTGGTGATGGTGAGCAAAATGGTGATGCCCAGCGCAAACGCCCACATCGGCACGCTGGCAAACCAGGCATGCAGAATGGTGGCGGCGGCATTGGCCTCCAGCGGAATCACCAGCACCCAGAACCACCAGTACAGCCAGCCAATGATGTAGCCGGCCCAGTGGCCGATGGCACGGTCGGCATAAGTGGAAAACGAGCCGGTATCCGGCGCGGCAACCGCCATTTCACCCAGCATGCGCATGACCAGCACCACCAGCATGCCTGCCATGCCATAAGCCAGCAGCACGGCCGGGCCGGCTTCGGCAATGGCGTGGCCGGAGCCGACGAACAAACCGGCGCCAATCACGCCGGCAATGGACAGCATGGTGACGTGACGCTGCTTGAGCCCGTGGCTCAAGCCTTGAGATGAAGTACTCATGAAAGATTCTCCCAAAACCGGCAGCCCGCGTGGGCAGGTCCGCCAGTCATGTGGTTTTATTGTTTTATGTTTTTTGAAATGACCCACATTACTTCTTGGACACCGGTGGCACCGCGCCGCTACCGGCAGGCAGCAGTGGTGTGTGCCGGTGTTTACAGCACGCCGCAGCAGACAGGCCGACCGGCCAGGCCAGCCCGTCTGTCAATACGGCATCAGGCCTTCAGCGCGGCTTCCAGCTTGGCCAGCGCTTCGGCGAAGATTTCGTCTTCGATGGTGAGCGGGAACAGGAAACGCAGCACGTTGCCGTACACCCCGCAGGTGAGCAGGATCAGGCCGGATTCCAGCGCCTTGGTCTGTACCTTCTTGGTGAACTCGGCATCCGGCGTGTGCGTGCCCGGCTGGTTGAATTCAACCGCCACCATGGCACCCAGGCCGCGAATGTCGGCAATCTGCGGGATGTCCCGCTTCAGTCCGTGCAGCTTTTCCTTCAGCAGCTCGCCCAGCTTGTTGGAGCGTTCCAGCAGGTTTTCTTCCTGGATCACGTCAATCACCGCATTGGCAGCTGCCAGGCCCAGCGGGCTACCGGCATAGGTGCCACCCAGCGCGCCCGGTGCCGAAACATCCATCAGCTCGGCCTTGCCCACCAGCGCGGACAGCGGGAAGCCACCGGCCAGCGACTTGGCCATGGTGGTGAGGTCGGCCGCCACCGGGTAGTGCTCCATGGCAAACAGCTTGCCGGTACGGGCAAAGCCGGCCTGCACTTCGTCGGCAATCAGCAGGATGCCGTGCGCATCGCACAGCTGGCGCAGCGCCACCACCCACTCTGTCAGTGCGATATTGAAACCACCCTCGCCCTGAACCGGCTCGAAGATGATGGCGGCTACGCGCTTGGCTTCGATATCGAACTTGAACAGCTTTTCGATGCTGGCCAGCGAATCCTCCACGGAAACACCGTGCATGGCATTCGGATAGGCCGCGTGGTAGATCTCGCCGACGAAGGGGCCAAAGCCGATCTTGTACGGGGCCACCTTGCCGGTCAGCGCCATGCCCAGCATGGTGCGGCCATGGAAGGCACCGCCAAAGGCAATCACGCCCGGACGACCAGTGGCAGCGCGGGCTACCTTGATAGCGTTCTCGACGGCTTCCGCGCCAGTGCTGAAAAAGGCGGTTTTCTTGGCGAAATCTCCCGGCGTCAGCTGGTTCAGCTTTTCTGCCACGCTGACATAGGATTCGTAGGGAATGATGGAATACGAGGTATGGCTGAAACGATTGAGCTGCTCGGCCACGGCGGCCTGCACCTTGGCATGCAGGTGACCGGTATTCAGTACACCAATGCCGCCGGCGAAGTCGATGTAGCGATTGCCTTCCACATCCCATACTTCGGCGTTCTTGGCCTTGTCGGCAAAGAAAGTACACATGACGCCCACGCCACGCGGGGTTGCATCCGCCTTGCGTTGCATCAGGTCCTTGTTGCTCATGCTGCTTCTCCTGTCATTAAAAAACGGGTGGCAATTTTTTTAAACAGCCGACACCTGACTACAGTATCCAAATCTGTCAAATCCTTGTATCGACTGGATTTTCCATTGCATCCCGGTGCATCGATTCTAATCACGCGTTTAAGAAATTACCACACTGAATATTATTTTAAACATAACAAATATCAGGATCTGCTGGTAACAGGCATGACAAGTCATTGAAAAAGATGGCTTTATGCAGCAGGAACCGAAGGGATAAGAAACAGAAAAAACAGTCGTAAACAGGAAACAGGCTGGCAGGCGGCCCGCCGCAAACCCGGCAGGCAAGCACCGTGCTTTTACTTGAAGAAAATACGCAAGCGGCCAGCTGACCGCAGCTCATGCACGGATGGCACTAAAGTCGAATGGGAGAGGGCGGGCAGTCACGTTAGCCTGCTTTCATGACACCGGGTCATGAAAGCGAAGTTGAATGTGCATGCCATCCAGGCGGGCCATCGAGCCCGACCGATTACAATGGAGATAACGCTGTGACTACCACGACTTTCTTTATTCCTGCCGTGAACGTAATGGGAGCCGGCTGCCTGCAAGAGGCCGTCAACGCCATCCAGGCTTATGGTTTCCGACATGCCCTCATCGTGACCGACAAGGTACTGGCCGAAATCGGCGTGGCGGCCAATGTCCAGGCCCTGCTGACCGAGCGCGACATCCAGGCCACCATTTTTGCCGGCGCCCAGCCCAATCCCACCATTGCCAATGTGGAAGCGGGCTTGCAGGTGTTACGGGAAAAGAAATGCGACTTTGTCATCTCCCTTGGTGGTGGCTCGCCACACGACTGTGCCAAGGGGATTGCACTGGTTGCCACCAATGGCGGCCAGATTGCCGACTATGAAGGGGTGGATCGCTCCAAGAAACCGCAACTGCCGCTGGTGGCCATCAACACCACCGCCGGCACGGCCAGCGAGATGACCCGCTTCTGCATCATCACCGACGAGGTACGCCACATCAAGATGGCCATTGTCGATCGCAATGTCACGCCCATCCTGTCGGTCAATGATCCGGACCTGATGATTGCCAAGCCCAAGAGCCTGACCGCTGCCACCGGCATGGATGCACTGACCCACGCAGTGGAAGCCTATGTCTCGACCGCCGCCACCCCCATTACCGACGCCTGTGCCCTCAAGGCCGTGGAACTGATTGCCCGCCATCTGCGCACGGCGGTGGAAAATGGCAAGAACCTGGAAGCACGCGAGCAAATGGCCTATGCCGAATTCCTGGCCGGCATGGCATTCAACAATGCCTCGCTCGGCTATGTGCATGCCATGGCGCATCAGTTGGGCGGGGTATACGACCTGCCGCACGGCGTCTGCAATGCCCTGCTGCTGCCGCATGTCGAGGCTTTCAATGTGGAAACGTCGGCAG
Source organism: Aquitalea sp. (assembly GCA_019232735.1). Lineage (GTDB taxonomy): Bacteria > Pseudomonadota > Gammaproteobacteria > Burkholderiales > Chromobacteriaceae > Aquitalea. The sequence goes on from JAFANL010000242.1 coordinate 3,633, forward strand.
AGCGCTTGCGGGATATCGCCCAGGCCATGGGCGTCAACACCCAGGGGCTGACCGCCGACGCCGGGGCCAAGGCCTGCCTGGTGGCCATCCGCAAACTGGCCGCGGATATCGGCATCCCGGCCAGCCTGGCAGAACTGGGCGTCAAGCAGGAAGACATCCCGCTACTGGCCAGCAATGCGCTCAAGGATGCCTGCGGCCTGACCAATCCGCGCCGGGCAACCCAGCAGGATATCGAACGCATTTTCGCTGGCGCCATGTAAGCCCGCCGCTCAGTACCTCGGCCAGCCCCGGTGTCTTCAGCAGCACCGGGGCCATGCCGGCCTCAATGTCCAGCTTAATGCGTGGGCTGCGGCTGGGTGACAAAGACAATGCGGTTCACCCCGGCTTGCTGCGCCAGTGCCATCACCTCGGCCACCGCCTGATAAGGCGTGGCCTGATCGGCCTGCAACTGCAGCTCCGGCTTGGCCGCGCTGTCGGCTTGCAGGCGCAGGCGCAAGGCCTGCTGGCTGATGCCCTGCCCGTCCAGGCTCAGGCGGCCATCCCGCGCCAGCGACAGATGCAACGCCTTGTCATGCTCCACCGTCGGTGTCGCCACCGTCTTGGGCAAGTCGATACCGATGGCCTGATGAAAGAGCGGTGCGGTAATCAGGAACACCACCAGCAACACCAGCATCACATCCACCAGCGGTGTGGTGTTGATCTCGGCCATGGGCTGGCCCAACTGGCCGGAAGAAGAAAAACCGTTGAATGCCATGGCTCAGCTCCCGCTGACGGCCGCTTGCGGCTGCAAGGCCGCACTGCTCAGTGCTGCCGGCGGATGCTGTCGCACCCCCGCCACCAGATAGGCGTGCAAGCCATGGGCAAAGCGCTCCAGCCCGGCCAGCAGCAGCCGGTTGCTGCGGGTGCTGGCGTTATAGGCCAGTACGGCGGGAATGGCGACGAACAGGCCAATGGCGGTCATGATCAACGCCTCGCCGACCGGGCCGGCCACCTGGTCTATCGTCATCTGGCTGCGACCGGACAGGCTGATCAGCGCGTGATAAATCCCCCACACCGTGCCAAACAGGCCGATAAACGGCGCGGTTGCCCCCACCGAAGCCAGTACGGTGAGTCCCTGTTCCAGTCGGGACTGTGCTTGTAGCAAGGCCTGTTGCAACATCCGCCCCAGGTAATCCCCCGCGTCCAGTTCGCCCCCCAGACCGACCCCGGACTTCGCCGCATAAGCCTGGGCAGCCTGCTCGGCCTGTGCGGCCAGACCCACCAGCTGACCGCTGCCATCCCGTTCAGTCAGGACTTCCAGCGCGGCCTGTTTGCTACTGGCCTGCCAGAATGCCGGCACGGCATGACGCAGGGCCTGGCGCAGCCGCCATTGTTCGACCAGCTTGATCAGCAGCAGGCTCCAGCTACCAACCGACATCAGCAAGAGAATGACGGCCAGGGCATGCGAAACCGCATCGCCTTGCTGCCAGAAGTGGGCCAGGCCCAGTTGCTTATCCATGGTGCTTCCTTGCAGTGAATCGGCCCGGACCATCAATGGCCAAGACGAAAAGTAATCGGAACGATAACGCTGGAGGCGATGTCAGCCGCTCCGCGCCGTGCCGGGGTAAAACGCCAGCTGGCCACCGCCTCGCGTGCGGCCTCGTCCAGACGGGGAAAGCCGCTGCTGCGCTGGATATCCACCGCCTCGGCCTGCCCGCCGGCGGACACCCGCACCCGCAATAACACCCTCCCCTCCTCGCCATTGCGCCGCGCTGCCGGGGGATAGGCCGGTGTCGGGTTATGCAGGTAGTCGGCACTGAAACCGGCCTCGCTGCTGACTGGTGGATGCGGATCAGCCACGACGTTGGCTGGTGCTGGCACAGCGGCTGGAGCCGATAGCGCAGCCGCCGCATTGGCAGATAGCAAGGATGGTGCCGAGGGACGGGCTGGGCTTGGCGGCATGGCCGGCGCAGGGCGCGGGGCTGGGGACATGGCCTTGCGCGGGTGGCTGGCCTTGGCGGCCACCCGGGGCTTGGGCGGCTGCATGACGGGGGACAAGGGCGGCGTGGCTGGCCGCCATTGCACGGCAATACTAGAGGCAGATGGCAGTGACGGTATCCTCTGCATCTGTCCGGCCAGCCAGCTGGCCAGCGCACCATGCAGCAACAGCACCCCCAACACAATACCTGCCCGGGAGCGATCCCCCTTCAGTGCCCATTCATCCTGCATACCGCTCACCCGCACGCCTCCCTGCCGTGGCAAAGCACTACGCCTGCCAATCCGGGAGCTACCTTAGCAGGACTCCGTCCGCTTGCCGTGCGACCAATTGCCGCAGCCGCTCAAGTTCCCCACTGCGACAAAATGCCACATTCCCAGCCCGAAGCTGCGCAGGGCATCATCCACGCCGTTTAACAAAAACTAACGTCATCATAAAAAACAGCGAGACCTTCCGATGAGACACCGCGCAGCATTTTCCCGTCGTCAACTGGCACTGGCCGTCACCATGGCACTGGGGCAGATCAGCCTGGCCCATGCCGACAATACCGACAAGCAGTTGGCTGAAGTCACCGTGCAATCCCAGGGCAGCAGCAGCAGCGTGCCGGACAATCTGCCGGCCACCAGCAGCAGCATGAGCGCCGACAAGATTGCCCAGACGGTGAATGTCGTCAGCACGGAAGACACGGTGAAATACCTGCCGGATGTCCAGGTTCGCCGGCGCTATATCGGTGACCAGAACAGCATCATCGCCACCCGCACCTCCGGTCAGACCAGCAGTGCCCGCGCCCTGCTGTATGCCGACGATATCCTGCTGTCCAATCTGCTGGGCAACAGCTATGCCTATCCGCCGCGCTGGAATCTGGTCGGACCCGATGAAATCAGTCAGGTGAATGCCATTTACGGCCCGTTCTCGGCTGAATATCCGGGCAATTCCATTGGCAGCGTCATCGTGCTGACCACCCGCATGCCGGAGAAATTCGAAGCCCACGTCAGCACGACCCTGTTTGACGAAAGCTTCAGCCAGTACAACACCACCCAGCATTTCACCGGCAGCAAGAATGAAGTCATGCTGGGCAGCCGCGAGGACAAACTGGCGTGGATGATTGAAGCCGGCCACCTGGATAGCCTGGGCCACCCGGCCTCGTATGCCGCCAATCCCAACAAGTACAGCGGTGCCAGCACCGGCACGGCAGTCAGTGGCGCAGTCAGCGATACCGATCCCTACGGCAACAAGCGGATGATTGTGGGCTCGACCAGTGCCGAGCACTCCATCCAGGACAATGCCAACCTGAAACTGTCTTACGACCTCACCCCGACACTCAAGCTGAACTACACCCTGGGCGACTGGCAGAACAACTCCACGGTGGCGGTCAACAGCTATCTGCGTGATGCCAACGGCAATCCGGTCTATGGCGGCATCGTTAATAGCGGTGGCCAGAAATACAATCTGGGTAGTGCCTTCCAGCCCAGCACGCGCCAGCAAGAGCACCTGATGCATGCCCTGTCCTTCAAGACCAGCACCGATGGCAGCTGGGACTGGCAGGGGGCGGTCAGCATCTATGACTTCAGCAAGGACCTGCAACGCAGCGCCAGTGCCGGGCTGACGGGGGCCGGCACCATCACCGACCTGGCCGGCACCGGCTGGCAAACCGTGGACCTGAAGGGCGACTGGCGTCCAGGCGGCAGCCTGGCCAGTGAACATCAGCTACGCTTTGGCTATCACTACGACCATTACGTGCTCAACAGCCACAGCTATGCCACCAGCGACTGGCAGTCCGGCTCGCAAGGCAGCCAGACCAATGCCTTTGTCGGCAATACCCGGCTCAACGCCGTGTTTGCCCAGGACACCTGGCGCTTGCACCCTGGCACCCAGCTGATCATCGGTGGCCGCTATGAATGGTGGGATGCCTATGGCGGTGCCACCACCACCGGTCAGAACAGCTACTACGACCCCAGCCGCAGCCAGCAATTCTTCTCGCCCAAGGCAGCCATGGTGTTTGATTTGAGCGATAAATGGACGCTGCGGACCGCCTATGGCCGTGGCTATCGCACCCCCACGGTGGCGGAGCTGTTCCAGGGATCGGTCACCGGCAGCAATACCATCATCAACAACAACCCCAATCTGAAAGCCGAGCAGGCCAATACCGGCGAAATCACCGCCACGCGCCAGCTGAACGGCGGCACGCTGCGCCTGACGGCCTTCCGTGAAGAGATCAGCAATGCCCTGCTGTCGCAGACCAACACCAGCGTCACGCCCAATGTGACCAATATCCAGAACATCGACCGGGTCCGCACCAATGGACTGGAAATCGCCTACGAGCAAAACGATATCGGCGTGCGTGGGCTGGATTTCAGCGGCAACATCACCTATGCCAAGTCGGAAATCCTGGCCAACAGCAATAATCCAGCCTCGGTGGGCAATCCCTTCCCCGGCATCCCGCAATGGCGCGCCACCGCCGTGCTGAGCTACCGCCAGAACGACAAGCTGTCTTATTCGCTGGCAGCCCGCTACAGCAGCTTCCAGACCTCCGACGTCAACAACACGGTGATCAATACCGATGTCTACGGGGCCAACAGCGCCTACTTCATCATGGACACCCGCATCAGCTACAAGCTGAGCCGCCAGTTCACCGTGGCCATGGGCATGGACAACCTCAACAACTACAAGAGCTATGCCTACCATCCGATGCCACAGCGCACCACGTATGCGCAGCTGAAGTTCGACTACTGAGTCCCTGCCCGCGCCCTCCGGCGGCCGGACCATCCGGCGTGGCATGCATCCATGCCACGCCGTGTTACTGGAAGAATGCGCATGAAGCGTTTGCTGTTTCTGACCCATCGCTGGCTGGGCATCGGCCTGTGCCTGCTGATGCTGTTATGGTCCTTTTCCGGACTGATGATGCTGTACGCCGGCCCTTCCGGCATCAGTCCCGATGTACGGCTGGCGCATGCCAAGCCCCTGCCGACAGCCACCGCCGGACACTGGCTCAGCCTGAGCGAAGCCTGGAGCCGCAGCGGGCTGCCCGCCACCCGCCAACCGGTATCGGCCCGACTGAGCCTGCAGGCCGGCGAGGCCATCTGGCTGGTGACGGACAATCGCGGCCAGCGCCTGCGCCTGTCGGCACAGGACGGACAAATGCGCAGCCTTACCCCGGAGCAGGCCATCCGCATTGCCCGCGACTGGTGGCCGGGGACGGCCCAGGCCGAGTTGCAAGCAGCGTTTAGCCGCGATGCCAGTACCGCCATGATGAATTTCGATCCCTACCGGCCGTTCTACCGGGTGGCGCTGCAAGATGCCGAGCAGCACGAAGTCACCATCTCCCAGCGCAGCGGCGAGGTCGTCAAATCCACCACCCGCCTGCAGCGCATGCTGTTCTGGACAGGCAGCTATCTGCACTTTCTGCGCCCACTGGATGCCCTTGGCCTGGGTGATGCCAGAAAACCCATCCTCACCTGGGGCGCACTGGCCCTTCTGCTGTCAGCCGGCAGCGGGCTGTGGCTGGGATTGGGACGCTGGCGGCCCGCCTGGCTGGGCAAACGCCCCTACCCCAATGGCAGCAGCAATCCCTACCGCGCACCATGGCAGCGTTGGCATCTATGGCTGGGACTGCTGGGCGGTCTGCTGGCGTGCAGCTGGAGCTTGAGCGGCTTTCTGTCCAACAACCCCTGGCAGCTGTTTGGCCAGCAAGGTAGCCATGGTCAGGGGCATCAGCACGCAAGCCCGGCCCTGCCCGCCAGCGCCACCCTGCTCCCGCTGAGCCAGATCGCCCCCCGGCTGTCAGCCAGCACACATGGTCCGGCCGTGGAGCTGAACTGGTATCAACTGGGTCCCCACCTGCAATTGCAGGCACAAGACCAGCAAGGCAGAGCCTGGCTGCTGGCGGCGGTAGGCTATGCCGCACCGCTGTCGGAGCCCGGTTTTGGCAAGGCGGAAATACTGGCTGCCGCACAGGCAGGCCGCCCTACCGCCCACCTCCGCGAAGCCACGCTGTTACAGCAGAACGATGATTACTACTACACCGGCAAGCGCATGACACGTGCCGAGCGCCCGCTGCCGGTATGGCGCATCAAACTGGATGATCGGGAGGCCAGCTGGCTATATATGAATCCACAAACCGGAGAGACCCTGCTACATCTCAGACAAAGCCAGCGCAGCTTCCGCTGGCTGTTCAGCGGCCTGCACAATTGGGACCAGGCCGTACTGAACCACCGCCCGCTGTGGGATATCTGGATGCTGGCCGGCTGCCTGAGCGGGGTAGCCCTGGCCCTTACCGCCACGCTACTGGCCTGGCGCCGTTTGTCCAAGCGCAAGCCGCGCCAATCCTGTTAAACGGCAACGGGCCATGCCGGGCCCTGATTCACTATCGCCCGGCATGGCCAGTACAACACCTGGCGACTCAAGTCATGGTGTTGCGCGACTCCTCGTACTCACCCCACATGGCGTTCAGAATACCCAGCGACACGGCAAAGCCGATGCCCAATACCCAAGCGAAATACCACATCCTGCTCTCCTCTCAGTAGGCGCTGTGATTGTTTTCCCGCACATAGGCGGCGGTTACCTTGCCACGCATCACCCGGTAAGCCCAGCGCGTGTACAGGATGATCAGCGGCATGAAAATCAGCGTGGCCACCAGCATCAGTTGCAGTGTCAGCTGGCTGGATACGCTGTCCCATACCGTCAGACTGGACGCCGGGTTACTAGACGAGGGCATGATGAAGGGAAACATGCTGATGCCTGCCGTGCCGATGACCCCCGCCAGCCCCAGCCCCGAGGCCCAGAAGGCGGCAAAGCTGTGCCCGGCACGCAATAACAGCATGGCGGCGACAAAGCCCAGATAGGCCGTCAGCGGCAGCAGCATGGTCAACGGCCAGCGCTGGTAATTGCCCAGCCAGGCCCCGGCCACGCGGCTGACGGTTTTGGCCAGCGGGTCCGGCAGTGCCTCCGGGCGTACGGTCGAGCTGATCACGTAGCCGTCGATACCCAGCGCCAGCCACAGCCCGGCCAGGCTGAACCCCGCCAGTACCAGCAGCCCCATCAGCATGACCCAGTGCTGTGCGCGCTGCTGGATGACGCCTTCGGTACGATGTGCCAGATAGACACCGCCATGGAAGGTGATCATCGCGCTGGATACCACGCCACACAGCAGGGCGAAGGGGTTGAGCAGACCCCAGAAACTGCCCTCGTAAGTGGAGACCAGATTGCTGTCGAAATGGAAAGGCACACCCTGCAGCAAATTGCCAAATGCCACGCCAAAGATCAGCGGCGGCACCGTCCCGCCAATGAACAGGCCCCAGTGCCACACCGAACGCCAGGTCGCGTTGTCTATCTTGCTGCGGTAATCAAAGCCCACCGGGCGGAAGAACAAGGCCCACAACACCAGCAGCATGGCCCAGTAGAAACCGGAGAAGGCCGTGGCATACACCAGCGGCGAGGCAGCAAAAATGGCACCGCCACCGGTGATGAACCACACCTGATTGCCATCCCAGTGCGGGCCGACGGTGTTGATCACCACCCGCCGCTCGGTATCGTTATGGCCGACAAAGGGCAGCAGCGTGCCCACACCCATGTCGTGACCATCCATGATGGCAAAACCGAGCAGCAAGACGCCGACCAGCAGCCACCAGATCACTTTCAAACTTGCATAATCCAGCATGATTATTCCTTTGTGCTGTGCACAAGACAGCGCAACATCCTTGAGCCACGGCAGACACAGGGGTGCTGCCAGCCAATATCAGTGAGCGGTTTCATTGTCGTAGCGGCCAGTACCCAGGCTGCCCGGCCCCTGGCGGGCAAAACGCAGCATCAGCATCATTTCCACCACCAGCAGCACGGTGTAGAAAGCGACAAAACCGGCCAGCGAGCCATACAGCGACTCCACCGACAAGGTCGATACCGACAGCCGTGTCGGCAGTACGCCATAAATGGTCCACGGCTGGCGGCCATACTCGGCCACGATCCAGCCCAGCTCACAAGACAGCCACGGCAGTGGCAGGCAATACAGCGCCAGCTTCAGCAGGCGCGGCCGATGCTGGAAATTGCCCTTCAGCGAGGCCCAGAAGGCCCAGCCGAACAACAACAGCATGCTCATGCCCATGCCCACCATCAGCCGGAAGGACCAGAACATGGGGGCCACGCGCGGGATGGTGTCGCGCACGGCAGCATCAATCATCTCGGGGGTGGCTTGCGCCACATCGGCGGTGTATTTCTTCAGTAGCAGGCCGAAGCCCAGGTCTTTCTTGTGCGTGTTCAATACGCTCAGCGCAGCCTTGTCATTGCGGTCGCGACGCAGGGTTTCCAGCGCCGTGACCGCCAGCATGCCGGAGCGGATGCGCAGCCGGTTTTGCGCCATGATTTCGTGAATGCCGGGAATCTGCTTGCTGATGGAGCGGGTGCCGATCAGGCCCATCACCCAGGGAATGCTGACCTGCCAGTCGTTCTCCATACGCGTTTCATTGGGCCAGGCCAGCAGGTTGAAGGCGGCCGGGGCCGGCTCGGTATGCCACATGGCCTCGATGGCGGCCATCTTGGTCTGCTGCGCCTCGCCCACGGTATAGCCGGACTCATCCCCCAGCACGATCACCGAACAGACGCTGGCAAAGCCGAAGGCCGCAGCGATGCGAAAGCTCTTGCGGGCGAATTCCACATTGCGCCCACGCAGCAGATACCAGCTGGAAATGGACAGCACGAACATGGCACCGGTGACATAACCGGCGCTGACGGTATGCACGAACTTGGCCTGCGCATCGGGGTTGAGCAACAGCGCGGCAAAGTCGGTCATCTCCATGCGCATGGTCTGATAGCTGAATTCCGCCCCCACCGGGTTCTGCATCCAGCCATTGGCAATCAGGATCCACAACGCCGACAGATTGGTGCCGATGGCCATCAGGATGGTGGCCAGCAAGTGCTGCTTGCGCGACATACGGTTCCAGCCAAAGAAAAACAGGCCGATCATGGTGGATTCAAGAAAGAAAGCCATCAGCCCCTCGATGGCCAGCGGCGCACCGAAGATATCCCCCACATAGTGGGAGTAATACGCCCAGTTGGTACCGAACTGGAATTCCATGGTGATGCCGGTGGTGACACCCAGGGCAAAATTGATGCCGAACAGCTTGCCCCAGAAGCGGGTCATGTCCTGGTAGACCTGCTTGCCGGTCATCACCCACACGGACTCCATGATCACCAGCAGCCACACCATGCCGATGGTCAGCGGTACGAACAGGAAATGGTAAAGCGCCGTCACGGCGAACTGCAGCCGTGACAGATCGACGACATTATCTAGCATTGTTTTTCTCCAGGTGTTGGCTGGCCATCCCCGCCGTGCGCAAGCTGTCAGCCATGGCAGCGGCATCGACCTGCACCCGATAGGGGGCGACAAAGGCTTTCCAGATCACGAGCAGCAGCACGATCTTGATGCCGATGATCCAGGCCAGCTCACGGCCCAGTTTGCGTGGTGGTTTCTTCATTGCGGGCTCTCTCGTTGCGGGTGCGGGCAGACCGCCACCCGGCGACCCCGGAGATAACGATCTGTTTATAGCACCTGTCAGCAGGGCTAACTGCAAATGCCATGCCAGCCGATTTGGGCCGTTTTGGGGCTGATTTCCGACCACTTTCCCGCTAACATGTCATTTTTGACATGTCATAAGCAGCCAATGTCACCGCTATCGCACGAGTCCAGTCTGGACACCATCAGCCGCATGCTGGATGAGCTGGGCGAGCCACGCATCGTCATCACCGAACAGTTCGAAATCCTGCATGCCAACCCGGCCTACCATGCCGCCTATGGCACCGCCGCCATAGGCCGTCCCTGCTACGAGGTGTCGCATGGCTATCGCCGCCCCTGCAATGAAGAGGGCGAATCCTGCCCCCTGCAGATGACACTGGCCAGCGGCCAGCCGGAGCGGGTTCTGCATATCCACCGCACGGCCCATGGCGACGAACATGTCGATGTCGAGCTGATGCCGCTGGCCGATATCAGCGGCCATCGCCATTTGTTCATCGAGAAAATGAAGCCACTGCAACTGGCCAGCAGTCAGGCCGCTGCCGACAAGATGGTGGGACGCAGCGCCGCCTTCCGCCACATGCTGCTGCTGGCACAGCGGGCGGCGCCATCCAGTGCCGCCGTGCTGTTGTTTGGCGAATCCGGCACCGGCAAGGAAGGGCTGGCCCGCGCCATTCACGATAGCGGCAAGCCGTCAGCCCCCTTTATCGTGGTGGACTGCGCCAGCCTGAGTGAAACCCTGCTGGAAAGTGAACTGTTCGGCTACGAGAAAGGGGCCTTCACCGGTGCCAACCAGCGCAAGCAAGGCCTGGTGGAAGCCGCCCATGGCGGCACGCTGTTTCTGGACGAAATTGGCGATCTGCCGCTGTCCCAGCAAGTCAAATTGCTGCGCCTGCTGGAATCCGGCAGCTTCCGCCGCGTGGGCGGCATCAACAGCATTCCCGCCAGCTTTCGCCTGATTGCCGCCACACACCGCAATCTGGACGCCATGGTGGCGGATGGCAGCTTTCGCGCCGACCTGTTCTACCGTCTGGCGGTGTTTCCCATTCGCCTGCCACCGCTGCGCGAGCGTCGGGATGACATCCCGCTGCTGTGCGCCTCGCTGCTGGAACGGGTGGCTCCCGGCCGCGCGCTGCAACTGGAAGCCAGTGCCATGCACTGGCTGCAACAACATCCCTTCAAGGGCAATATCCGTGAACTGCGCAATCTGCTGGAACGGGCCAGCCTGCTGTGTGACGGAGAGCGCATCACACTGGAGAACCTGTGCAGCGAGGACTGGAGCCAGCCCGCGGCCACCGACACCACAACCCGGACGCAATTCAGTTGCGGCTTGCTGCCGCTGGATCAGCTGGAAACGCAGTACCTGGACTGGGCTTGCCAGCATAGCGGACTCAAGCGCAGGGAACTGGCCGCGGCCCTGCAACTGACCGAGCGCACGCTCTATCGCCGTCTGGCAGAACCGGAAAAGAAAACCCCTGCCGATTAGGCAGGGGCCAATGAAAACAACCTTGGTCTTTTTGTTATAGCAAAAGCTGTTCCAGGCAAGGCTGCCATTTATCGTAGCGGCCTTCGCATGCGCCCCACCAGCCCAGCCTGGCTGGTGACAATGCCGGTTACCACTCCCCCACCACCATGGGCAAAACGCCGGCCCATTACCTGACCGGCGAAAGAAAAACTTGCTTTCTAGACGACTGGTCTAGTACTATCACCCCATGTCACGTCCCAGCCAGTTTTCCGATACCCGCGAACACCTGCTTGCCACCGGTGAATCCATCATCCTGGGCAAGGGGTTTTCTGCCGTTGGCCTGGCCGAGATTCTCGGCTGCGCCGGTGTGCCCAAGGGCTCGTTCTACCATTACTTCCGCTCCAAGGAAGGCTTTGGTGTGGAAATGCTGCGGCGTTACTTCGAACATTACGATGCCCGCCTGCTGGAGGCGCTGGACCAGCGCCAGGGCAATGCCCGCGACTGTCTGCTGCGTTATTTCTCCGGCTGGCTGGATAGACGCCAGCAATGCGACGAAGGCAATCAGAGCTGTCTGGCCATCAAGCTGGCGGCCGAGGTCTCCGACCTGTCCGAGCCGATGCGCGAAGCGCTGGCCGAAGGCATGGGCCGCGTCATCCTGCGGCTGGCCGACTGTATCCGGCGTGGCCAGCAAGAAGGCAGCCTCTGTACCCGGCTGTCGGCCGAGGACACGGCCGGCAGTCTGTACAGCCTGTGGGTCGGTTCGGCCTTGTTGTTCAAGGTGCAGCACACCCAGCAGCCGATGTTGCAGGCACAGGCACTGACTGCGGCCATGCTCAAGCCTGGCGACTGTCAGCCCGGCTGACACACCAACACACGATTTACCCTGCCCGCCTCCACGGCGGGTATTTTTGGCAACAGAACTAGACGACCGGTCTATTTATCAACATCAACACGGGAGAACGCCTTGAACAGCACTCTGGAATTGATGCAGCAACATCACAGCGTACGCAGCTATCAGGACAAGCCGATTCCAGCCGAACTGCTGGATGCGGTGCTGGATGCCGCCTGGAAAAGCCCCACTTCCATCAACGGCCAGCAAGTGTCGCTGGTGGTGGTGCAGGATGCCGCGCGCCGTCAGCAGATTGCCGCCATTGCCGGTGGTCAGCCGTGGATTGCCCAGGCGCCGGTCTTTGTCACCCTGGTGGTGGATTTCTACAAGACCAGCCTGGGCGTCAGCGCCGCCGGTGCCGAGCAGGTCATCCAGGACAGCGTGGAAGGCTTTGCCGTCGGCGCCGTGGATGCCGGTATTGCACTGGGCAACCTGATGACCGCCGCCCGTGCCGCCGGGCTGGGTGTGGTACCGATTGGCGGTATCCGCCGCAATCCGCAAGCCATGATCGATCTGCTGCAATTGCCGGAATACACCTTCCCCATTGCCGGCGTGGTCATGGGCTATATCGATCAGGACAGCAGCATCAAGCCGCGTCTGCCGCGGGAAAGCTTTGTCCACCACGAGCACTACCAGCGCGCCGCCCTGCCCGCCAGCATCAGCCGTTACGACCAGACGCTGGCCAGCTATTGGCAGCAGATCGGCCGCAGCGATGGCCTGCCGTGGACGGCCAATACCGCCCAGTACTACCAGCATGTGTATTTCCCTGAAGTTGCCCCGGTTGCCCGCAAGCAGGGCTTTGGTTTTGAACGTTAATCATCTCGTCCTTACACGAAAGAACTGAACATGAGCCTGGATAAACTGTTTACCCCGCTGCAAGTGGGTGCCGTCACCCTGAACAACCGCGTGGCCATGGCCCCGCTGACCCGCTTGCGCAATACCGAGCCGGGTGATGTACCGACTGATTTGTCGGTGCAGTACTACACCCAGCGCGCCAGCGCCGGCCTGATCATTGCCGAAGGCACGCATATTTCGCGCACCGCCAAGGGCTATGCCGGTGCACCGGGCATCTATAGCGAAGAACAGGTGGCCGCCTGGAGCAAGGTGAATGCCTCGGTACACGCTGCTGGCGGCAAGACCGCGCTGCAACTGTGGCATACCGGCCGGATCTCGCACCGCTCCTTGCAGCCGGATGGCGAAGCCCCGGTGGCCCCGTCGGCCATCCGTGCCGACAGCAATACCAATGTGCGCCAGCCGGATGGCAGCCTGGCCCGGGTACCGTGCGACGAGCCGCGCGCACTGGAAGTGTCCGAACTGGCCGACATTCTGGAAGACTATCGCCGCGCCACCGACAACTCCCGCCGCGCCGGCTTTGACCTGGTGGAAATCCACGGTGCCCATGGCTATCTGCTGGACCAGTTCCTGTCGCCGGAAGCCAATGTCCGTACCGATGCCTACGGCGGCAGCGTGGAAAACCGCGCCCGCTTCCTGCTGGAAGTGGTGGATGCCGTGGTAGCCGAGTGGGATGCCGCCCACGTGGGCATCCGTATTTCCCCGCTAGGCGTGTTCAATGGCATTTCCAATGTCGAGCAGCAGGAAATCGCCCTCTACGTGATCGAGCAGCTGGCCAAGCGCAAGCTGGCCTTCCTGCATATCTCGGAACCGGACTGGGCTGGCGGCCCGGCGCTGACCGAATCCTTCCGTCAGGAAATCCGCAAACGCTACCCCGGCGTGATCATTGCAGCCGGTGGTTATAGCGCCGACAAGGCAGAACAACTGATCGGCGCAGACTATATCGATGCCGTGGCCTTTGGCCGCAGCTATATTGCCAACCCGGATCTGGTGGAACGCCTGCAAAGCGGTGCCGCACTGAATGCGCCGGATGCAGCCACCTTCTACGGTGGTGGCGCTGCCGGCTATACCGACTACCCCAGCCTCAAGGACTGATTCCGCAGCACAAGTCCATTGAGGATGACCTGTCGCAACGGCGATCTGTGTTTGCAGATCGCCGTTTTAACGTGTCAGGACAGCGCCGACAGGCAACGCAGCACCTGCGGCACCACTTCGATGCGGATGGGCGCATGGCAGACCAGTTCGCCATCCACCTCCACCGGGCAGCCCTGCCCCTGCACCTGTAGCCGGCGGGCGCTCAGATAGCGCACACGTTCGTCCAGCACCGGTTGTGCCTTGCGCAAGCTGGGCAGGTAACGCAGGAAATCCAGACTGCTGCCATTGCGTATCATCACCACTTCCAGCAGGCCGTCATCCAGCCTGGCCAGCGGGGCAATGCCCAGACCGCTGCCAAAATAGCGACCATTGGCCACGCACAGGCTGAGAAAATCACCGCTGATTTCCTCCGCATCATCCACTTGCAGCCGCATGCGGCGCGGGCGATAACGCAGCAAGGTCAGCAAGGTGGAGTAATAGAAAGAGACGCTGGCCGGCAACCAGCGCGGCAGGCGCTTGACCTGCTCCACAATGGCCGAGCTGATCCCCAACGAAGCGATATTGCCAAACCAGATCACCCGTTCGCCGCCATGCTCACCGGTCAGGGTCAACCGTCCCAGATCGATAGGACGCACCTGTGCGCCAAGAATCAGCCGCTCCAGCTGTTCGACCGAATCACTCACCCCCAGCGAACGGACAAAGTCATTGCCCGTGCCAAACGGCAGCGCCCCCACCGCCACACGCTGGCGAGCCTCCGGCTCTGCACGCATCACGCCGTTGATCACCTCGTGGATAGTACCGTCCCCGCCCACGGCGATCAGGTAATCACAACCACCTTGCACGGCATCCAGCGCCAGGTTCTCGGCGCTGCTGGATGAGGTGGTAATGTGGATGTCTACCTGAAAACTGGCAGCAAAGCGTTGCAATAGTCGATTGGGCAGCGCGGGCGGGCAGCGCTGTCCGTGCAGGATGAAAACCAGCCGGGTCTGAGCCATAAAGAAAAATGCGAATAAGGTAGTCCTGAATTATCAGACAGATGACGGGCTTTTTAAATATCCATGACTGCTCTGTTATCTCAGGACAAAACAGCAAAATCAATGGCATAAACCCGGTGCCAACTGGTCGAACAAGTGTTTTTCTGGTAAATTTGGCGGTTTTGCTGCGCCGCATTCCGGCTGCCAGTACCTGCCGGGTGAGACCGATCCCGCGTGCGTATTGCGACAGCAACGGCACCTTAAGTCAGCACATCTGCCTCGACTGTTTATCGATGGATCACGCCATGACACCGAATACCCCCAAGACTGCGGAAAAAGCACTGGTCGTGCTCTCCGGCGGTCAGGACTCCACCACCTGCCTGTACTGGGCGCTACAAAAGTTTGGCCCCGCCAATGTGGAAGCCGTCACCTTTGATTACGGCCAGCGCCACCGCGTGGAGCTGGACTGCGCGCGCAAAATTGCCGCCATGGCCAGCGTGCGCCAGACCGTGCTGCCCATTGACACCTTTGCCGCCATCGGTGGCAATGCGCTGACCGATGACAGCATCCAGCCCGAAGAAGGCAGCCGCGACGACGATGCCCTGCCCAATACCTTCGTGCCGGGCCGCAACCTGATCTTTCTCACTTTTGCCGCCGCCTTCGGCTATACCCGTGGTGCACGCCATATCGTCACCGGCGTGGCGCAAACCGACTACTCCGGCTATCCGGACTGCCGCGAAAACACCCTGCAGGCGTTGCAGCTGGCGGTGCGTCTGGGCATGGACAGCCGTGTCGAGCTGCACACTCCGCTGATGTATCTGAGCAAG
>JAFANL010000079.1 GCA_019232735.1 Aquitalea sp.
CTCTCCTGCAGCACAAAAAATCATTTTGCATAAAAAATGAATTTCCGGCCAGCAGAAGACAGGCTGTTTGGCTTGTCAGGCGTAGTTTTCCGGGCAGAAATGTCGTTCCACCAGCTCGATCAGGATGTGCAACACCTTGATGTGCAGTTCCTGCACGCGGTCGGCGTACTGGCCACCCGGGGTGTTGACGTAGACATCCGCCAGCGGCTCCAGCCGGGTGGCGGCGCGGCCGGTGAGGATGATCACCTTCATGCCCAGTTCGCGTGCCACATTGGCAGCGTTGACGATGGTCTGGCTATTACCGCTGGTGCTGATGCCGATCAGCACATCGCCGGCCCGGCCATGGCTTTCCAGATAGCGAGAGAATACATGCTCGTAGCCAAAGTCATTGGCCACGCAGCTCATGTGGCTGGGGTCGGAAATGGCGATGGCCGCCATGCCGCGCCGGTTGTTGCGGTAGCGGCCGGTCAGCTCTTCGGCAAAATGCATGGCATCGCACATGGAGCCGCCATTGCCGCAGGAAAAGATGCGGCCACCAGCGGCCAGGCTGGCAATCAGCTGCTGGGCGGCCGCTTCGATGCTGGCCAGCGCCTCGGCATTGGCCAACAGATTGTTCAGTGCGCTTTGCGCTTCAGTCAGGCTGGACTGGATATGAGAGATCATCAGCGGTCCGTCTTGGTCGTGCGGGCAATGGCACCCTGCCATTGCCACCAGTAAACAGGGCTGGCACAGGGGCCAGCCTCGCCATCATACCCCGGCCCGGTCTGCGGCAGGGAATGGCGACCGGGTAAATTTCAGCGAAGCACGATCAGCGCCGTGCCGGCACAGCTGACAAAGGCCCCCAGCCAAGCCACCAGCGGTGGTGGCTGCTTCTGTACCAGCCACAGCATGGGCAGGATCAGCACCGGGCTGAGCGCGGAGAGCATGCCCACTGTCGCCACATTGGCATGCTGCAGCGCCAGCATGATCAGCGTCATGCCCAGACCCAGTGCCACGATGCCATTGAGCGCCGTCTGGCCCAGAATGCGCGGGATAAAGGCGCCACGGCTCTTGGCCAGCGGCAAGCCACCAAACAGCAGCAGGTAATGCACTGCACAGGCCACCCCCATGCGGATGGCCGAGGCGGTTACCGGCTCCAGTCCACCGGCAATAGCCGGTTTGGCAAAGAAGGTGCCCAGCGCCTGACACAGTGCCGCGGCCATGCCCAGCATCACCCCGGCCTTCAGATGGGCTGGATGCTCCCAGGCCTTGCCTTGTTGTTTGCCCCGGCCGAAAGCCACCGCCAGCATCACGCCGCCAAACACCATGCAGCTACCGAAAAAGGCAGGCAGGCTGAGCTTTTCCTGCAAAAACAGCATGCCCAGCAGTACGGAGAAAACCGAGTGGGTGGCAAACAACAGGCCGGAACGGCGCGGCCCCAGCCGGTTCATCGCGGAAAAATACAGGGTGTCGCCCAGAAAGATACCGGTCAGGCCCGACAGCAAGGCCGGAACCACATTGGCAGGCTGCATGCTGTGCCAGCCACCACTGAGCAGGCTGATACCGCCCAGCAGCAGCGTCATCAGGCTCAGCCGCAGGCGGGTAAAGGTAAAGGGGCCGAAATGGCGTGAAGGGCCGGCACCGAGGATGCCACCCCAGGCCCAGCAGGCTGCCGCGCCAACGGCGGCAAGGTCGTACCACATGACAATCCAGTATGTCGCCCGTGAGGGGCGTGAGATTTGTTGAAAGAGGGCCAGCTTACCTGTCCGGCGGCCATTCCGGCCAGCACGGCAGATGGTCTACTTCCAGCCAGGAACGGGCGTGGCTGGTCCAGATATGCGCACGGGCCTGCTGCGCTGGCGCATCGTCCAGCGTGGCGACGCGCAAGATGACATAAGGGCTGCCCTCGCGCTCGGCCAGCAGATGACTGCCACACTGACGACAGAAATGACGCTGCTTGCCGGGAGAAGACGCGAAACTGCCCAGTTGCTCGGTCCCGCGCAGCCAGCGAAAGTGCTGACGCAATACCCCGGCGGTGGGCACATGGCTGGCGGCGTGGGCTTTCTGGCAGGTGTGACAATGGCAGTGGCTGATGGGCAGATCCAGCTGCTCCACCTGATAGGCAATGGCACCGCACAGACAGCTGCCTAGCATGCACCATCCTCCAGCAGGGTGATTTCCACCCGCTCCTTGCCCTTGCCGATATTCTTGCGCTTGAGCGCGATGCGGCCCACCTCGGCGGTGCGGCGCAAGTGCGTGCCGCCGCAGGGCACCTGGCAATAGCCTGCCACTTCCCAATAACGACGCTGCTGCGCCTCATCGGCAAAAGCACTGATGATGGCGCTGTCGGCATCGATCAGGCCCTGCACCTTGGCCAGGATGGCAGGCAGATGCGGGGTGATGGGTTCAGGCAGGGCAAAGTCGATACGTGCCTTGTCGGCTGCAATGTGCGCGCCGATCTTTTCCACCCCGGCAAAATCGCGGTAGATGGTTTCCAGCGTCAGCTCGGCGGCAAAGTGCAGTCGCATCAGCCGGTAGCGGCGCGGCCAGTCTATCTCCACCTGCACCGCAACGCCGGCCTGCAGGCCATGTTCTGCCGGCAAGGTATACACGATGTCCAGCCCCTGCGTTTGCGCCTGCAGCACCGGCCAAGCGGCCACGGTACCGGCATCACTCTCCTGCCCACCGGAAAAGGCATAGAAGATGGTGTCTTGCAGCCACACTTGCGCGCCATCCACCCACGCCACGGTGGTGGCCAGCGTGGTCTGGTAGGGGTCGGTCCAGAACAGTTTGCGCGTCATGCCGGACAACCAGGACGCCGCTCTGGCTCAACCATTGATTCAAACAACTCCATCTGTTTTCCCTCAAGGGGCGGCCGGAGGCTCGTTCTGCCCCGCCAGCCGCTGATATACCTGTTGATCCAGCC
Organism: Aquitalea sp.; assembly: GCA_019232735.1. Taxonomy (GTDB): domain Bacteria; phylum Pseudomonadota; class Gammaproteobacteria; order Burkholderiales; family Chromobacteriaceae; genus Aquitalea. The sequence continues at coordinate 2,906 of JAFANL010000079.1, forward strand.
TTTCCATCATGCGTTCCGGCCGTGACAAGGCCGTAAAGCCGTATTGCGCATACAGGCCATGGGCATCGGCCGTGGCCAGCAGCATGCGCCGCAGGTTCTGCAGGCCGGGATGCGCCATGATGTACGCCATCATCGCCTTGCTGATGCCATGGCCACGCCAATCCGGCAGCACGAATACATCGGCCAGATAGGCAAAAGTGGCCTGATCCGTAATCATGCGGGCAAAGCCCACCTGTTTGCCCGTCACATAGGCGCCGAAACACAGGGAACCAGCCAGCGAACGTTCGAACACCTCGCGCGGCAGACCGGCGGCCCAGTAGGAGTCGCGGCGCAGATAATCGTGGATCATGTCGCGATCCAGTCGTGCCGGATCAGTGTCGAATTCCAGTGGTGCAGTCTGCATCATTGTTTGGCTCCCGCCGGGTCATCATGCCGCTGCCGCGCGTTTTTGCTGGCGCATCTGCAGCAGTCCTGCCGCCGAATACAGCAACAGCGCCAGCCAGATCAGACAGAAACCCAGCAGCTTGCCACTGTCAAACGGCTCGCCGAACAACAAGACTCCAAGGGCCAGCTGAATGGTGGGGCCGATGTACTGGATCAGGCCCACGGTGGCCAGCTTCAAGCGGCGTGCACCGGCGGCAAACAGCAATAGCGGAATCGCCGTAACCACCCCGGCCCCCACCAGCAGGACATCGCTGCTGATGGCCTCGTGCAGGAAGGCACTCTGCCCCTGCCACTGGAACCAGCACAGTGCGGCCAGCGCCAGCGGCGTCAGCAGAAAGGTTTCCAGCGCCAGGCCTTCCAGCGAAGCCAGCGGAGCCTTCTTGCGCAGCAGACCATACAGGCCAAAGGTGGCAGCCAGCGACAAGGCAATCAGCGGCAGCGTGCCGGTCGTCCAGGTAATCCAGGCCACCCCAGCAGTAGCCATCCCCACCGCAGCACGCTGGGTGGATGACAGCTTTTCCGCCAGAAACAGCCGGCCCAGCAGCACATTGAACAGGGGATTGATGAAATAACCCAGGCTGGCTTCCACCACATGGCCAGCATTCACGGCCCAGATATAGATCAGCCAGTTCAGCGACAGCATCAGCGAGGACAGGGCAAAGATGCCCAGCTTGCGTGGCTGGCGCACCGCATCGCCCAGCCAGGCCCAGTGATGGCGCACGGTGAGGATGCCGGCCACGAACAAGGCCGACCAGACAATGCGGTGGCAGAGAATCTGCAGCGCGGGAATATGGTGCAGCGGCTTCCAGTACAGCGGAAACAGCCCCCAGATGACAAAGGCGGTAAAGGTAAACAGCACGCCGCGGGAAGCGTCCTGGCGGGACAAGGCAGAGGACATGACAGGCTCGATACGGATAGATTCAGTATGTCAGCTTAACCGCTTGGCCGCGCCGGTAAAACCATCCGCGCCATAACATCCTGTTCTGCCATGGAAACAATCCACCAGGCAAACAGCAAGGGCGCACCATGCTGCACTGGCACAATCGCCGCAATGCGCCATACAGCGTGTCAATATCTTTGACGTTAACGTAAACGTAAGCTACAGTCCGCCACATAGCCATCCCCGCCAGGCAGCGCACGCAAGAATGGCCAGCATACTGCCGGAATTCCGGCCTACAACATAAAGAAAGGGCGGTGTTGCCACAGCAACGCCGGCCACCGCCACAAGCGAAAACAAGCCGCAGGCCATGCCGGCCATCTTACCGGCACCGGCCACCGCGGCAGGAGGAGAAACCATGTCGATCCGTCATGTTGATCTGGAAGAAAAATACACCGCGCCCACCGGCCAGGTATTGATGACCGGTATCCAGGCGCTGGTACGCCTGCCCATGCTGCAACAACAGCTGGACCGTGCCGCCGGGCTGAATACCGCCGGCTATGTCACCGGCTATCGCGGCTCGCCCCTGGGCAATGTCGACCAGACCATGCAGAAGGCCGAGAAATATCTCAAGGAACACAATGTGGTGTTCCATCCCGGCCTGAACGAGGACCTGGCCGCCACCGCCGTGTGGGGCAGTCAGCAGGTCAACATGTTCGAGGGGGCCAAGTACGACGGCGTCTACGCCATGTGGTATGGCAAGGGCCCCGGCGTGGACCGCTCCGGCGACGTGATCAAGCATGGCAATGTGGCCGGCACCAGTGCCAAGGGTGGCGTGCTGCTGGTGGCGGGCGATGACCATGCCGCCAAATCCTCCACCTTTCCGCACCAGTCCGACCACATCCTGGCCGCCAGCATGATTCCGGTGCTGTCGCCCTCCGGCGTGCAGGAAGTCATCGACTTCGGCCTGCACGGCTGGGCCATGAGCCGCTATTCCGGCTGCTGGGTATCGATCAAGGCCATTTCCGACACCATCGAAAGCTCGGCCGTGGTGGATATCTCGCCGGAACGCTTCAACTTCGTCATTCCGCAAGACTTCCCCATCCCGGAAGGCGGCCTGTCCATCCGCTGGCCTGACCCGCCGCTGGTGCAGGAAAAGCGCGTGTTGCACCACCGCCTGTACGCTGCCCTGGCCTACGCCCGTGCCAACAAGCTCAACCACATCACACTGGACTCACCCAAGCCGCGCCTGGGCATCATCACCTGTGGCAAAAGCTATCTGGATGTGATGCAGGCACTGGACGACCTGGGCATCGACGAGGCCCTCGCCGCCGACATCGGCTTGCGCATCTTCAAGGTGGGCATGGTGTGGCCGCTGGAACCGGAAGGCGTGCGCCAGTTTGCCGAAGGGCTGGATGAAATCCTGGTGGTGGAAGAAAAACGCCAGATCATCGAATACCAGCTCAAGGAACAGCTGTACAACTGGCGCGACGACGTACGTCCACGCGTGGTGGGCAAGTTCGCCGAAAAAGGCGAATGGGCACTGCCACACGGCGACTGGCTGCTGCCGGCCGCAGGCGAATTGACCCCGGCCATGATTGCCCGCGCCATCGCCAGTCGGCTGGCGCTGATTTTTGACAGCCCGGTGATTCACGACCGGCTGAAGTTCTACGACGAAAAAGAAGCCCAGCTGGTGCAACCACGCGAAGCCATCGCCCGCGTGCCGCACTACTGCTCCGGCTGCCCGCACAACACCAGCACCCGCGTGCCGGAAGGCAGCCGCGCCGTGGCCGGCATCGGCTGTCACTACATGGCGCACTGGATCGAAGGCGACAGCACCAAGACCTTTACCCAGATGGGCGGCGAAGGCATCACCTGGGTAGGCCAGGCACCGTTCACCAACACCAAGCACATTTTCACCAATCTGGGCGACGGTACTTATTTCCACTCCGGCCTGCTGGCCATCCGCGCCGCCGTGGCCGCCAAGGTCAACATCACCTACAAGCTGCTATACAACGACGCCGTGGCCATGACCGGCGGCCAGCATGTGGACGGCTATCTGGATGTGCCGATGATTACCCGCCAGCTGGCGGCCGAAGGTGTGCAGCGCATCGTCATCACCAGTGACGAGCCGGAAAAATACCAAAGCATCCAGGGCCTGGCTCCCGGCGTGGACGTATTCCATCGCCGCGAGCTGGACCGGCTGCAAAAGGAGCTGCGCGACACCGCCGGCACCACCGTCCTGATCCATGATCAGACCTGTGCGGCAGAAAAGCGCCGCCGCCGCAAACGTGGCGAATTCCCCGACCCGGCCAAGCGCGCCTTCATCAATGAAAAAGTGTGCGAAGGCTGTGGCGACTGCGGCAAGAAATCCGGCTGCCTGTCGGTATTGCCGGTGGAAACCCCGCTGGGGCGCAAACGCAAGATCGACCAGTCCAGCTGCAACAAGGACTACTCCTGCGTGGAAGGCTTCTGCCCCAGCTTTGTCACCGTGGAAGGCGGCAAGCTGAAAAAACAGAGCGGTGCCACCGCCACGCTGGAATCCATGCCGGCCCTGCCCTCGCCACAGATTCCGGCCCTGCACGACCCGTTCAGCATCATGATTACCGGCGTGGGTGGCACCGGCGTGGTCACCATCGGCCAGGTGCTGGGCATGGCAGCCTATCTGGACAACAAGGGTGTTACCGTACTGGACATGGCGGGCCTGGCACAGAAAGGCGGCTCGGTGTGGTCACACGTGCGCATTGCCGACAGCCAGCAACAGCTGCATGCGGTACGTATTGCCGCTGGCGATGCCAATCTGGTGCTGGGCTGCGATCTGGTCGTCACGGCCGCAGAAGAAGCCCTGGCCAAGATGCGCGAAGGCTTCAGCCACGCCATCGTCAACAGCTACGAATCACCGACCAGCGCCTTCCTGAAAAACCCGGATGTCCGCTTCCCCAGCCGCGCCATGAAGGATGCGGTGGTGGAATCGGTGGGCAATGGCCGCTTCTCGGAAGTCAATGCCACCCGTCTGGCCACCGCGCTGATGGGCGATGCCATCGCCAGCAATATGTTCATGCTGGGCTATGCCTGGCAGAAGGGTTTGGTGCCGGTCAGCGAAGAGGCGCTGATGGAAGCCATCCGCCTGAACGGTGCTGCGGTGAAATTCAACCAGCAGGCCTTTGTCTGGGGCCGGCATGCCGCCCATGATCCGGGCCGCGTGGAAGCGCTGGTCAGCCCCTCCTCCGTGGTGCAATTCGTTCCACGTGAAACCGTGGATGGCGTGCTGCACCACCGTGCCAAGGAACTGCTGAACTACCAGAATCAGGCACTGGCCGAACGCTACAAGGCACTGGTGGCCAAGACGCAAGCTGCGGAACAGGCGGTCAACCCGGCCAGCAGTACGCTGGCACTGGCAGTGGCCCGCGCCTACTTCCATGTACTGGCTTACAAGGACGAGTACGAAGTCGCCCGCCTGTATACCGATGGCGATTTCCTGCGCGAGCTGGCCAGCCAGTTCGAAGGGGACTACCACCTGCGCTTCCACATTGGCGCCAGCTGGGTGACCGGTGGCGTGGCCAAGAAAATCGCCTTCGGCCCGTGGTTGTTCAAGGGCATGCAACTGCTGGCCCGCCTGCGCTTCCTGCGCGGCACGGCACTGGATCCCTTCGGCTGGCAAAAGGACCGCAAGCTGGAGCGTGAACTGATTGTCGAATTCGAACAGCTGCTGGGCACGCTGCTGGCGGGGCTGACGGTGGACAACCTGGCCACGGCCACTGAGCTGGTAAAACTGTTCGAAGGTATTCGCGGCTTTGGCCATATCAAGGAAGCCGCTTACCGCCAGGCGGGAGACAAACAGAAAACCTTGCTGGAGCAGTTTCGCCAACATGCGGGCAAACGCAAGGTAGCCTGATTTTTTGTGAGTGTTGTAGCAGTAATGAGGGTGGTTCAGGCGCGGATGGCTTCATCCGCGCCCTTTTTTTGATCAGAAAATCCCGCTTCTGGTGAAAAAATGCACTGTTTCAAGGCGTGGTATCTCAAGACAGCATCAGGCTCAGGCGGCGTGCTTCATCCAGTGCCTGGTCCACACCGTTGTACTCGTCCTGCCACACCCAGATGCCGTGCACCGCATCCAGGGTTTCCACCAGCCACAGGCGGCCATTGCTGCCCAGTGCCACCTGACGGGCACGAACCGGGCGGCGGTAGTTGAACATCACGATTTCACTGGTTTTTTGCACGGCCGGGGCGTGCTTGCGCGGGCTTGAAAAGAAGGGCATGGCGAATCCTCCTGTTGAGCGATATGCCCTGCATACTCAGCAATCCCCGTGCCAGCCTTGTGCATTGCAACGGCCATTTTCGATCAAACCTGCCCGGTATTTTGACGCCAGCCCCGGCCGGGCTTAGCATGGCCGCATTCCCTCTATAGGAACTGCCTGCATGGAAAACCGCAAACTTGCCGTGCTGATCGATGCCGACAATGCCCAGGCCAGTCTCACGGCCGAATTGCTGGCCGAAGTGGCCAAGTATGGTACGGCCATCGTCAAACGCGCCTATGGCGACTGGACCACCTCCCAGCTCAAGGGCTGGAAAGAGGTACTGCACAAGCATGCCATCCACCCCATCCAGCAGTTTGCCTACACCAGCGGCAAGAACTCCACCGACTCGGCCCTGATCATCGATGCCATGGACCTGCTCTACACCGGCAATTTCGATGGATTCTGCCTGGTCTCCTCCGATAGCGACTTCACCCGGCTGGCCACCCGCCTGCGTGAAGGCGGGCTGACCGTGATCGGCATCGGCGAAAAATCCAAGACCCCGCGTCCCTTTATCGCCGCCTGCGACAAGTTTGTGTTTACCGAAATCCTGCGCCCGGAAAAAGCGCAGGAAACCACGGCCGTCAACGACAAACCCAAGACGCGCAGCACCCGCCAAAGCAAGAGCAAACCGGCGGTACAAAAGGAGATCCACCCGCTGCAAGCCATGTTCACCTCGGCCATCGACGCCGTGGCGCGCGAAAGCGGCTGGGCGGAACTCTCTGCAGTGGGCTCCTATATTGCCAAGAATGATCCGTCTTTCGACCCGCGCAATTACGGCCACTCGCGCCTGTCGCAGATGGTGAAGAAGCTGGATTTCCTCAGCGTGCAGGAACAGCGTAACGGCTCCAAGCTGCATAGTGAGATCCGGCTCAAGGAGGGTGACAGCAGCGACAGCACCTCAACGGTCAGCAGCACCGCGCCAGCCGGCAACCCGGCCGATGGCCCCAGTCCGGTCACCGCCCCGGTCCGCAAGAAGCGGACCCCACGCAAGAAAACCGAGCCCGCCGCCAAGGCTGGCTGAAACACACAACAATACTGTGCAAGGGCGCTGGCCTGCCTGGCGCCCGAATGACGCAGAAGCAACGCGAGAACAGGAGAAAACATGCAGATTCGTGATGCAAAACTGGAGGACCTGGCCGTCCTGCTGGATATCTATAACGAGGTCATCGCTACCTCCACCGCCATCTACAACGACGATCCACTCAACCCGGGCGAATTCGCCATCTGGTTCCAGGACCGGCTGGCAGCCGGCTATCCGGTGTTGGTGGCCGAGCATCATGGCAATATCATCGGCTTTTCCAGCTTTGGTGATTTCCGCCCGCACCCGGGCTTTCGCTTTACCGTGGAACACAGCGTGCACCTGGCCCCGTCAGCACGTGGCAAGGGCATCGGCAGCGCCCTGGTCAGCGCCCTGTTCCCACGGGCGCAGGCACTGGGCAAACACACCATGCTGGGCGCGGTGGACGCCGCCAATGAAGCCTCGATCCGCTTTCACGAGAAACTGGGCTTCATCAAGGTAGGCGTGCTGCCGCAGGTGGGTTTCAAGTTTGGCCGCTGGCTGGATCTGGTCTACATGCAGAAGTTCATCGACGACCAGAGCGAAGGGCCGGAGTAAGGTCATCGGGCTGATGGATAAAGAAAAACGCCGCAGTTTCCTGCGGCGTCAGGCTGTTGGCAATGTAATTTGCTACTCGTCCACAGGACCCGGCAAAGCCGGGCCTCTCCATAAACATGTTGATCCGACAGCCTTCCCGTCTACTCCCTTTCCCCCCGCCCTTACCCTGTAAGGGAGCCTCGCCTTCTTCACCGAAGGCGAGAATAAAGAAAAACGCCGCAGTTTCCTGCGGCGTTTTCCTGTTCTGCTGCTGCGCTGTTGAAACAGCGTCCGTTCTTGAAGTTCTCTATTCTCGTCCTCTGTACGACTTAGCGCACGACTGCAACAATATCCTTACTGAACACCTTTTCGCAATACTTGCATTGCATTTTGGTGTCCTTGTTTTGCGCCTTGACGTAGAAGAAGCTCTTTACCGGCTCGGTATGCGAGATGCAATTGGAATTGGGGCAGGCAAAAATGCCTTCGATGGTTTCCGGCAATTCCAGCTTGTGCTTCTTCACCACTTCGAAGTTATCGATCAGATTGACCGTGGCCTTGGGGGCGAACAGCGCCAGCTCGTTGGCCTGCTCCTCCGTCAGGGCCACGTTTTCCACCTTGATGATGTCCTTGGCACCCATATGGCGCGAGGACAGGTTCAGGCCCACGGTAATGCGTTCGCCGGTTTCCGCCAGCTTGAACAGACGCAGGATGTTGACGCCATGGCCTGCCGGGATGTGGTCGATGACGGTGCCTTGTTTCAGGGCTTCTACGGTACGGGTGTATTGCATGATGTTTCCTTCCCTGATTTACACGGTTTCGTTCAGTACCAGCGACAGCAGGGCCTGACGGGCATAAACACCGTTCTTGGCCTGCTCGAAATAATAGGCATGCGGGGTGGCATCCACATCCACGGTGATTTCATCCACACGCGGCAGCGGGTGCATCACCTTCATATTGGTGCGGGCACTCTTGAGCATGTCGGCACGCAGCACGAACTGGCCCTGGATCTTCTTGAACTCGGTTTCGTCGAAGCGTTCGCGCTGCACCCGGGTCATGTACAGGATGTCGATCAGCGGAATCACATCATCCAGGCTGTCCACGATGGTGTATTCGATGCCCTTCTCGTCCAGCTCTTCGCAAATGTAATCCGGCATGGCCAGTTGCTCGGGAGCCACAAAATAAAAACGGGCACCAAACAGCGACAGCGCCTGCGTCAGCGAGTGCACGGTACGGCCGTATTTCAGGTCGCCGACAAAGGCAATGGTGAGGTTTTCCAGCGTGCCCTGGGTTTCACGGATGGTGAACAAGTCCAGCAGGGTCTGGGTGGGGTGCTGGTTGGAGCCGTCGCCACCATTGATCACCGGTACGCTGGAGAATTCGCTGGCCAGGCGCGCCGCGCCCTCCTTGGGATGGCGCATCACTACTGCATCGGCGTAGGAGCTGATGATCTTGATGGAGTCCGCCAGGGTCTCGCCCTTTTTGGCGCTGGTATTGCCACCGTCGGCAAAGCCGATGATGTCGCCACCCAGGCGCTGCACGGCCGTTTCAAACGACAGGCGGGTACGGGTGGACGGTTCAAAGAAACAGCTGCCTACCAGCTTGCCTTGCAGCAGGTCGTTGCGCGGGGTGCGTTTGAGCTTGCCCGCCGTCTCCACGACGAGCTCAAGCTCCTCACGTGAAAAATCGGGGATGGAAATGATGTGTTTCCGATAGAGCGGGTTTGCCATGATGGGGGTCCTTAGTTCTGCGAATTATCTTTTGCCCATAAAAAAAAAGCCCCTGAGCAATCAGGAGCTTTTTTTCTGGAATATCTGGGGTTCGGGAACGGTCAGGCCTCGCAGCAACGCTTCAACGCCACCGTGGCAGGTGGTGGTGAGGCGGGTAACAACAACTGCAAATGGCGACAAGACAGCTCCTCCGAACAAACCCCGAGATTCTAATCCCAAACCACCCGCTTGATAAGAGCGGTGTCGCATTTTGCCAATTCCATGACACCAATTTCCATCTGATGCGGCAGCCGACCCATGCTTGCTCCTGCCGGGCCTTCCCTCTAGCAGCAATCAGGTCAGTGAAAATGCAGCCCACACTTGCGGCTACCTTTCCAACACATCTAGAACATGCCGACCATGCTGCGACAGCAGGCTGGATTGGTCGCAGATGACAAGGTGGCAGACCAGTGCCACCCGGTCACTGGCCATGATCTGCGGGACAGAACAGGGCGTTTACTCCCGGATGCGGCAGCCTGTCTGCTGGGATATTTCACTTTTTGTAACTTTATCTTTTAATCAAAGCCAAAATAAATCGCTTTTTCATAAAAAATCTTTAAGCTATCAGGAAAGTGGACTTATATTCTCCAGCAATAGCGGGAAGGTATCAGGCATAAGACCATGTCATTAATAGCTTGTCCAGAATAGGTACAGGACAAATCGGTGTCAGGGAGCCGTGTTCTCCTCCAGCATGCTCAGCCAGTGCATGGCGTGACTGTTGCTTTCGCCACACATCTCCTCCGCTGGCTGCAAGCCGGCGCAGACGGCAGGCCGCTCGGGCAGGCCGAACAGCTGGCACAGGTTATCAGCACTGAGCTGCACGCAACGTACCCCAGCGGGCTTGCCTTGTGGCATGCCGGGGATGGGAGAGGAA
>JAFANL010000191.1 GCA_019232735.1 Aquitalea sp.
ATGAGTTCTCGCAGGAAGATTTCCTTGTTCGAGTACAAGGAGTGGATCATCAGGTGAAGCAGCTGTTTGACTTCGGTCTGAAAGCCCAGGGTTTCTTTCTGTGCGCTCATGGTCTCTATTCATCAGTGGTTGAGTAACAATGAGCTGTCAGATAGGGACGAGGCCGCCAATTTCAATACCCTTGCCACGGGAATGGCCGGAATGAGAGGCTCAGAGCAGTCACACGGCTGGTCTGCACCTAGCACGGAGAAACAGACTTGGTCTGCTGCAACAATTCAGCCACCACGGCAATGGCGATGGCCGCCGGCTGCTTGCTGTCGATACCGGCCACGCCCGGCGGGCAGCGCAAGCGAGCAATGCTCCCCAATGGCACACGGTTGATCAGGCGCAGATTGAAGCTGGCTAACTTGCTATGGCATCCCAGCAAGCCGATATAGCGGGCATCATTGCGTAGCAGTATTTGCTCCACCCAGTCAAAATCCTGCTGATCGCTATGTGTCATTACCAGCCAGCAAGCATCTGCTGGCAGCAACACCATCTGTTCGGTGCCACCAAGAATGACCGTGGTATTGCTTGGCACTGTGGTCGGCAATAGGCCGGGACGGTTATCCAGCCAGAATACCCTGCACGGCAAACTGCCCAGCAAACGACTAACCGCCCGTCCCACATGCCCTGCCCCACACAGCACCACACGCATGGCGGGAGCGGGCAGATCATCTTGCACCAATAAAGGTTGCAACAGCCGGATTCCACTACCGGTGCCTTGCAGCAGCTGGTATTCAGGCGGTGTGGTCGCGTCCAGTGTGATCATGCGCCGCAACACCTGTCCCTGAGCTCTGGCCTGCCAGGCCATGTCCACCCAGGACAAGTCCTGGCAGGCCAGCCTCTCGAACAGCAGCCAAACGGTACCTGTACAGCAGTAATCCGGAGTAGCCCACAATTCGAAGCGCTGGTAACTGCGATGAGCAGCCATCCCGGCCAATAACTGCCGTGCATACAGGCACGCCTGATACTCAAGCCTGCCACCGCCCAGGGTGTCGGCATACCAATCCCGACCAACAACCATCCGCGCACCGACCTCCCGTGGCACATGGCCATGGCTGCCGGCCACGGTAATCAGAATGACATGTTCTTGTCGGGCCAAATGCTGACGCAACACGCTCAGCCAATCACCATCCAGCAGCATTGCCATGCGCCCTCCCGATGCCGAGCTCGCGTCGTCAACAGGTCAATGTCCGGGGACAGACATGACTTCGGTGCGACTGGCATCCGATAGATCTGCCTCTCCCAAACCATTGAAAAATGCATTCAAGGCCACAGCAGTCAAACTGGCCAGCAAGATACCGCTATGTAGCAGTGGAGCCATGCCCGCAGGCATCTGGCCGAAGAAATCCTTGGCCACGGTGGGAATCATGCCCATACCCAAGCTGATGGCAACGATGTACAGGTTGTAGCGATTGTGAAAATCCACCCGTGACAACACCTTGATACCGGTAGCCAGCACCATGCCGAACATCACGATTCCTGCTCCCCCCAGCACAAAGGGGGGAATGGAGGCCACCACAATGGACATCTTGGGTACCAAGCCGAAGACAAGCAGGATAAAACCGGACATGACACATACCCAGCGACTGCTGACGCCGGTAATGCTGACCAGGCCGATATTTTGGGAAAACGAAGTATGTGGAAACGTATTGAACATACCGCCAAACAAAGTGCCCAGAGCATCTACCCGCAAACCGCGCACCAGATCCTGTCGCTTTACCGGTCGATTGACGATCTCGCCCAGCGCCAGAAACATACCCATGGACTCGATAAACACAATCAGCATCACCACTGTCAGCGTCACGATGGACCACAGTTCGAAACGCGGCGCACCAAATTTGAAAGGCAGGATCATGGCAAACCAGTTGGCATCTTGCAGCCCATTGAAATCCACCTTGCCCAGCAGCAGCGCAATGATGAAACCCAGCACCAACCCCAGCAAGATGGAAATATTGGCCAGGAAGCCGGACGCAAAACGGATGATCAACAAGATGAACACCAGCACGCTCAGCGAGATACCCAGATACAAGGGATTGCCGTAATCAGGGGAACCAAGCCCTCCTGCCGACCAGTTGATACCCACGCCAATGATGGACAAGCCAATCGAAGTGATGACCACCCCGGTGACCAGAGGCGGAAAGAAACGAATCAGGCGGCCAATCAACGGTACCAATAACAAGGACACCAAGCCGGCCGCCATGGTGGCACCAAAAATACCGGGCAAGCCCAGTTCTGCGTTCTGCCCGATCGCGATCATTGGCCCTACCGTGGCAAAGGTCACCGCCATGATCACCGGCATGCGAATGCCAAATCCCTTGAAACCCAGACACTGCAGCAGCGTAACCAGACCACAGCAAAACAGGTCAGCACTGACCAGAAAGGCAATTTGCTCCTTTGGCAAGCCCACGGCACCACCAACAATCAGCGGCACCGCCACCGCACCGGCATACATCACCAGAACATGCTGCAGCCCAAGGGTAAACAACTGTAACAAGGGCAGCTTTTCATCCACCGGATGAATGGTTTGTGTCGAATTCATCGAGTCTCTCCTTTGCATGGCTCGTGCAGCAACGTAATTTGCTTGCGCACGGACGGTGGCCCGTCACATACAGACGTGACGAGGCCAACCTGTTGCATCAACAACAAGGACAATTGCAAGGACTACGGGAAACAGGCTAGTTGGGCGCTTCGATACGATAGGTCTGGGAAAGCAAGACTTCCTCACAGTTATGACCACTACCAATACGGTCCACCACGATGAAATCCCCTTCTCTTTCCAGACTGATCAAAGGGTGATGCCAGCAAGCCCGCAAATAGTTGACCCCCTGATTGGCATGCGCACGGAACGCACGCAGCCCACGCTCGTCCGGCCGTCCATCCGGCAAGCTGGGCGCTACTACCACCATGAAGGGGACGCCATTGCATGGAATGAATGATTGGCTTCCCAGGGGATGGCGCTCCAGCATGCTGATTTCCACTGGGAAGTGAAAGGCAGCGCCCCGTGCCATGCTGATGGCCGGCTGACCTTTGTCATCACCGATCTCGACCAAGCCAAGCTTGTGATAGCGACGGGTACTACCATTATTGATGGGAAACCAGTCACTGCCTTCAATCTCGATGACATCACCAAAAGGGGCAAAAGCTTCTTTGCACAGGGTTTCCAGAATGAGCAAAGCCATGGAAGTTTCTCCTCGTTCAAATTGTCTTGCGACTTTGCTAATCGACCAGGCGACCCCAAATGCGTAGCCGGCTTACGCCTCCATCCGGGAAAATATTCAAACGGACATGGTTGACTGGCCCCAAGGGACGGATCTGTTCGCGATCATAGAAATGCTGAGTATCCATGGCTGTTTTCTGCTCGGGCAACAGCATGTCCCAAAACATGGCCTGCGTCACGATAGACTGGTCGGTACCCTGATTGACCAGAGCAGCCTGTATGGAAACACGATCCGGATAATTTCCCTTGAAATGCGCAGTATCAACTTCGATACGCTCGACTATCGCCGTACGGCCGAGTTGAACGATGCACCAATCATTGCCCGGCTCTCGCCGACGCCGGGTTTCCCAGCCATCTCCCATATTAATGCCACGTCCCGGCATGATCAGACGGAAGGGCACGCCAAAATGGGCATCGTTGTAAGCGATAATCCGGCCACCGTGCTGTAATGCAGAAACCTCATACAAGATGTCGTGACCCCGGCCCTGCCAATCGTCATGAACTTGCCCGTACACCCGTAATCGTGCCACGCCTCCATCCGGGTAAATATGCAAGCGCAGATGAGTCCAGATACGGGTATCGTTGATGGTAAAAAAGTGGTGTGCACTGCTGCCCAGCGAGGCTGCCGGAAGAATTTCTGTCCATACCGTTTGCTCATCAGGCGCACCTTCAACATGGCACGCCTCCAGCGCGGCGGCGGGCGGAAAGTTACCCGTAAAGTGGCTGGTATCGATATCCACGCCTTTAATGATGCCAGGTAGACCCAGCTGAATCACGGCATGATCATGACCACCATTACGCCGGCGGCGCGTCTCCCAACCATCCATCCATTTACCATGATCATCAAACTTTCCAACCACAAATACCGGTGTACTTGAGTGCAGCATGCGCTCCGCCGGAGCAAACCATTCATCGGTGCAATACAGTACTCTGGCACCGAAATCCGGATCGGCCAGATTGACATGGCGGCGGGCAAAATCAGGCAGTTCCACCGGAGCGGCATGCTGCACGGTGGAAGACGGGTGGGATCCAAAACTCATGACATATCTCCTTTATTCTCTCAATACAGACAGGCAATATTTTCAGCTCACAATCTGGATCAGCGTCTGGCCAAGCAAAACGCCGCCCATCAGCACAAAGCACAATGCCGATATCATCAAAAATAATTTGCGCACAGCAACCATGCTGGCAAGCAGGTGGCTAGCCAGCAGGCCATAGCCAAGCTTGCACAACAGATCCACCATCATCCACGCGACCACCATCCACACCAACTGGGGCAATAATGGTTGGGCTGCTGCCAAAAACTGCGGCAGCAAGGCAAGGAAGAAAACGATGTCCTTGGGATTACTTATTCCCAGTAGAAAAGCCTTGCTAAAAAGCCGCCCCCCCAACTGCCGGTGTTCCGCTACTGCACGAGCCTGCAGATAACGTTCACTCCAGGCTTGAAATCCCAGATACAGCAAGTATCCAGCACCGGCCAGCTGCAACAATGTGAACAGCCTGGGTGAAGCCAGCAGCAGTGAACCGACGCCCAGGGCTGACAACAGCAACAGACTGACTGATGCCAGCACGCCACCCAGAAACCCCGGCCAACTGCGCCATACGCCGTATTGCACAGCATTGCCTACCATGAACAGCGACAACGGTCCCGGCACCGCAATTACCACGGTAATGGCCAACAGGTACAAACCCAGCATCTCGGAGCTCATCAGCCTGTTTCTCCGGGCAATATGGTCTCCAGACGCAAATGTGCAATACGGTATATCTGCTGCAGACACTCCCTGCGCTCTTCCTCTACCCCAGAGGCCAGTCGCCGCTCGAATTCACCAATGATGGCGGCTCGGTCATAGCCACGAACCGCCAGGATGAAAGGGAAACCGAACTTGTCCAAGTAAGCACGATTGAGTGCATTCAGCCGGGAAAACTCTTCCGGACTGCACTGATCCAATCCAGCCCCGGCTTGCTCCGCGGTGGACTCCATCGTCAGCTCGCCGCGTATCGCAGCCTTGCCAGCCAGCTCCGGATGAGCACGGATCAAAGCGATCTGTGCCGCATAGCCGGCTTTGTCCACTTCTCCGGCCATCACTGCAGCCAGCGCAGCTACTGAATGAAAAGGCCGCAGGCCGGCTGTACGTTCTGCCACCCAAGGTGAGTGTTCGAAAATACCCCCCAAGGCGGCGACAAATGCATCAAAAGGGAGTTGGTTCAACTGTTGCAAGGTGAAAGATGGATTCATCAGCAAGACTCCAGCGCAGGAGAGGGATAATGGTGCAACCAGTGGCGGGCAATATCGACACGACGGCAGACCCATACCCAAGGATGTTGCTGCACGTAATCAAGAAAGCGCTGCAAGGCAGCAAATCGACCGGGGCGGCCAATCAGACGACAGTGCAAGCCGATGGATAGCATGCCGGGGGTAAGCTCTCCCTCGGCATACAGCACATCAAAACTATCCTTGAGATACTGGAAGAAATGCTCACCGGTATTAAAACCCTGTGGTGAAGCAAAGCGCATGTCATTTGCATCCAGGGTGTAAGGCACCACCAGGTGCGGCTTGCGATGGCCATTACTCAAGCTCACCTCGGTCCAGAAGGGTAGTTCATCGCCATAATGGTCAGCGTCATACAGAAATCCCCCTTCCTCGACCACTAGCCGCCGGGTGTTGGGACTATCCCTACCGGTATACCAACCGGGCGGGTGCTCTCCGGTCAACTGCCGCACGATTTCCACACAGCGCTGCATGTGCTCACGCTCAAGACCCGCATCCACATGCTGGTAATGCAACCAGCGATACCCATGGCAGGCAAGCTCATGCCCCTGTTCCACAAAGGCGGTGGCTACTTCTTGATTACGCTCCAGCGCCATGCCGACAGCGAACACAGTCAGCGGCAATTCACGTCGTTCAAACTCACGCAGGATGCGCCAAACACCAACGCGTGAGCCATATTCATACAGGCTTTCCATCGACATATGCCGAGCTGAATAGGCAGTAGCACCGACAATTTCGGATAGAAACTGTTCGGAGACGGCATCGCCATGCAACACATTGCTTTCCCCCCCCTCCTCGTAGTTGAGGACAAACTGAACGGCTATCCTTGCCTGGCCGGGCCAATGTACTTGTGGTCGTTGTCGGCCATAGCCGACCATGTCTCGCGGATAAGCCTGCTGCATGCGATCAACTCCTTGGTTTTGAACGCCTAAGACTGACGATGGAACATGGTCCACGGGTCCTGCGGGTTTCTATTCTCAAAATGCATGCGCTGCTCACAATCCAGCAGATGCTGTCGCATGGCACGCTGCACACCTTCGCGGTCCCCTCGGGCCAGATAAAGCAGGATCTGTTCATGCTCATCGAAGGAGCAGACGCTGTGTCCTGGCTTGTCGTACAGGCCGATGATGAGCGAAGTACGCGAGCACAAACTGTTCATCCATTCGGTCAGTACATTGTTCTGTGCCAGCCGCACCAACTGCACATGAAAGGCATTGGACAGCCTGATCCAGCTCACCCGGTCATGCCGTTCAAAAGCCGCACGCTCCTGTTGCACCATCTGTTCCAGCGGTTCCAGTTGCTGGTCCCGATTGGGCAGCGCCAGTAATTTATCCAGAACGCTCCCCTCCACCATGCGTCGCGCCTCGAACACATCTCGGGTTTCCTTGATATCCGGTTGCGCCACATAGGCCCCGCGATTGGGCAACAACTCCACGATTCGGTCATGTTCCAGCTGGGCCAGTGCTGAACGTACCGTGCTGCGCGAGCAGGAAAATACCTCGCATAACACCGTCTCTGTCAGCTTCACACCAGGTCGCAAGCGCTGATCAATCACCGCATCAATGATTTCCCGATATAGCCGCTCCACCTCGCCGTTGGACTGCATACGCTCCAGCAAACTGGAAACCGGTGGTGCCGCCAAAGTGGTGCTATCTGTTTTAGCTCGTTGCTGCTGATGATCAGTCAATTTTTCAAATTCCACAATACGGAAATTGATTCCATAGTATTGTTGACAATTATCAACAGGATAAAACAATATCGTCAAACTTGATCCAATAAAGGCTTTCACAACAACAATCTGAACTAATAGTCAGGAATGACTCATACGGAGAAAATGAAAATGGGAAAACTTTCCACACACGTGCTGGATACCATGCACGGCCGACCGGCCGCCGGAGTGTACTGCGAGCTATATCGCCTGGAGGGACAGCGGCGCACCTTGCTACGACAGCTACACACCAATGCTGATGGTCGTAGTAATGAGGCTTTGCTCAGTGGGGAGGAAATGCTGGCAGGCGTCTATGAACTGCTCTTTCATGCTGGTGACTACTTTATCTCCCAAGGGATTAGCTTGCCGCAGCCCTGTTTTGTCGACCAGATCGTACTGCGCTTTGGTATAGCAAACCCCGAGCAGAACTATCACGTTCCGCTTGTCGTCACGCCCTGGACTTATTCGACCTATCGCGGCAGCTGATTCCCATTCTTTCTATCAGGAACCTCACGCATGGAAAGCTACCTCATGGAATTTGGCAACTTGCTACTACGCTGGTTGCACGTCATCGCCGCCATTGCCTGGATTGGTGAGTCCATTTATTTCGTCATGCTGGACAACAGCCTGACCAGGCCACAGGGAGAACCAGACCAGCGTTACGATCTGCTAGGCGAGATGTCATCTGTGCATGGCGGCGGGTTTTACCATAATCAGAAATATCTGACCCGCCCGCCTTTTCCCTTGAATGACAAGCTGCACTGGTCTTTTTGGAAGTCCTATACCACCTGGCTCTCTGGCTTTGCCCTGTTCTGCCTGCTGTATCTGACTGGCGCCTCCGTCTATCTGGCCAACCCCGCCAGCCCCTGGGCTTGGGCCGCAGCACTGACTCCGGCAGAAGTTGGTATTGCTGCCGTCGCGCTATTGATCATCGGCTGGCTCGTTTACGATGAGCTATGCCGTCGTATCAGTCCGGAAATGCAGCGAGATGGCCTTTTGAGTCTAGCCGTTGCCCTAATGATGACCGGGGTTGCCTACTTCAGCAGTCATGTATTCCAGGGGCGCGCAGCCTTTCTGCTGACCGGAGCGGTAATGGCGACCTGCATGTCCGCCAATGTTTTTTTCTGGATCATCCCCGGTCAACGCCGTATGGTGGCCGCCCTGCAGGCAGGGGAGTCACCCAACCCGCTGGATGGCAAGCGTGGCAAGCAAAGGTCAGTACATAACACCTACTTCACCTTGCCCGTGGTGTTTCTGATGATCAGTAATCACTATGCCTTTGCCTACAGCAACGACACGGCCTGGTTCATCATGGTGCTGTTCATTCTGATCGGTGCACTTGTCCGTCAGTATTTCGTGCTACGCCATCGCGGGCAGAACGTGCTGACTCTACCAGCCGCCAGTAGCATTCTCTTGCTAGTGATTGCCATGATCGCCGCACCATCGGACAAATCAGCAACACAGACCAAACTTGAGATGGGCACAGATAAAGTGGGCGCAACCATGGCATCTACCAGCGATATGCGGACCGTTGCCACCATCCTGCAAGAACGATGCACCACTTGCCATGCCGCCAAACCCACCCAGGCTGGCTTTACCGCACCTCCGGCGGGTATCCGGCTGGATAATGATCAGGATATCCGCCTGCATCACATCAAGATCAAACAGGCAGTGGCCAGCAAATACATGCCGCTAGCCAATCTGACCAAGATGAACGATGAGGAACGCCAACTGATTTCTCAGTGGCAACCCTGAATTGCTTAGACTAGTTCAACAGCGGGTGGCATTTGATCATGTCACCCGCGATCAGACCGTTACACATGCCGGCCGCGCAAAAAGGACACCATTTCGCATTGGACGTTTGTGTAATCGGACTTTTCCCCATACCAGACCATGCATGGTTACCATGGGTGACAACCATGGCGTCCTGATCGCGACATGAAAATGGGGTGGATTTCTCCACCCCAACCAGGCACTTATGCTGTGTCTTGCAATGGTGACAAGCTACTGCGCCGGAATAGAGAAATCCGACAACTGCTCAAGCGCCCTCACCATGGCACTGTGATCCCAACCCGCCCCACCTTGAGCCGCACAACTGTTGAATAACTGCTGTGCCAAAGCCGTAGCCGGCAAGGCCAAGGCCATTTTCTGCGCACTGGACAGTGCAAGATTAAGGTCCTTTTGGTGCAGTGCAATACGGAACCCTGGTTCAAAAGAACGTTTCACCATACGCTCGCCATGCACTTCCAGAATCTTTGACGAAGCAAAACCACCCAGCAAAGCCTGTCGCACTTTGGCTGGATCTGCCCCGGCACGCGCGGCAAACAACAATGCCTCAGCAACGGCCTCTATTGTCAGTGCCACAATCATCTGGTTTGCTACCTTGGCAGTCTGACCATCGCCGTTTTCACCAATCCGGGTGATGTTTTTCCCCATCAATTGCAATACCGGCAACAGTTGCTCGAATACGGCTTGCGGCCCTCCCACCATGATGGACAGGCTTGCCGCCTTGGCACCAACTTCGCCTCCAGATACCGGAGCATCCAGATAATGCCCACCCAATTGCTCGATACGGCTGGCGAATTGCTTGGTTTCAATAGGGGAAATGGATGACATGTCCACCACGACCTTACCGCTTAGATTGGCATCGGCAACACCATCGCTACCAAACAGAACCTCGCCCACATCCGGGGTATCCGGCAACATCAGGATGATCACCTCAGCCAACTCGGCCACTTGCCGGGCCTTGTCGCACACCGTCACCGCATGAGCAGCCAAGGATTTGGGCAAGCCGCTGCGGGAATTCACAAACAAGACATGGCCAGCCTGTGCCAGATGAGCGGCCATGGGGGCTCCCATGATGCCCAGCCCGATAAATCCAATTTTCATCTGAACCTCCTCGTTCTACCTGGTTTACAGATACTGGCCCAGCCACCCCAGACCAGCTACGGTTCCGCTCTTTGGTTTGTATTCGCAACCAACCCAGCCCTGATACCCGATTCGGTCCAGCAGACCAAACAGAAAGGGATAATTGATCTCCCCCGTGCCTGGTTCGTGACGTCCCGGATTATCAGCCAACTGGATGTGCGCGATATGCTGCAGTTGCGATTGCATTGTCTGGGCCAGCTCCCCCTCCATGCGCTGCATGTGATAGATGTCGTACTGAACAAACACATTGTCACTGCCGATATCCCGTATCAGCGCCAGCACCTGTGGCGTACGGGACAGGGCGAAGCCGGGAATATCAAAGGTATTGATAGGCTCGACCAGCAGCTTGATGCCCTCGGCCCTGAGCGCTTTGGCAGCAAAACGCAGGTTGTTGTACAAGGTTTCTTGCACGACATCCGCCTCTACCCTGGGAGGACGAATGCCCGCCAGCACATTCAACTGGCGACATCCCAGGGCTTTGGCGTAGCTGATCGCCTCGCCTACCCCATCCTGGAACTCTCCGACTCGGTCCGGCAGGCAGGCGATGCCCCGTTCGCCCGCCGACCAGTTGCCTGCCGGCAAGTTGTGCAGGACCTGGACCAATTGGTGCTTATCCAGCAATTCGGCCAGTTGCTGCTTGTCGTAGCCATAAGGAAACAGGTATTCCACACCACGAAAACCAGCTTTGGCCGCAGCCTGGAAACGTGACAGGAAATCCACTTCTCCAAACAGCATGGTGAGGTTAGCGGCAAATCTTGGCATAGGACTCTCCCACAAAAGGGTGGCCGGCCAAGACTACCGACCACGGGGTTACTACCGGATCACACCGGCAAATCGATAATGTCTTCAAATTCGTTAATGGCATTGATCTCCGCACCCATGGCGATATTCGTCACCCGCTCCAGAATCACCTCAATCACCACTGGCACCGAATGCAATGCCATCAGCTGGCGTGCTTCGGCAAAAGCAGCCGCCAGCTGTTCCGGATCGGCCACACGCAGCGCCTTGCAACCCAGTCCTTCCACGACCTTGATGTGGTCGACGCCATAATTTCCCAATTCGGGTGCATTGATGTTTTCAAAACTCAGTTGCACACAGTAGTCAATATCGAACTGGCGCTGTGCCTGACGAATCAAGCCCAGATAGCTGTTGTTCACCAGCACATGCAGATAGGGAATGCGAAACTGAGCTGCGGCCGCCAACTCTTCCACCATGAACTGAAAGTCGTAGTCACCGGAAATGGCCACGACATCGGCAGTGGGATTTCCGACCTTGACTCCGATGGCGGCGGGAATGGTCCACCCTAACGGGCCGGCTTGGCCGCAGTTGATCCAGTTACGTGGCTGATAGACATGCAGAAACTGGGCTGCGGCAATCTGCGATAGCCCAATGGTGCTGACATAGCGAGCATGCCGACCAAAATAGCGGTTCATTTCCTGATACACCCGCATCGGCTTGATTGGCTTGTCTGCATGATCTGCACGCCGCAGCATGCTGGCTTTGCGATGCTGACAGGCCCCTACCCAATCCTGCCTGGTAGACAAACGCCCCTGCGCTCGCCATTCGCCAGCCACTTCAATCAGCAGCTCCAGTGCTGCGGCAGCGTCGGACACAATGCCGAAATCAGGTGCAAATACCCGGCCGATCTGGGTCGCTTCGATATCGATATGGACAAATTTGCGCCCCTTGGTATAGACATCGACGGAGCCGGTGTGACGATTGGCCCAGCGATTGCCGATGCCAAAGACAAAGTCCGCAGCCAGCAGAGTGGCATTGCCATAACGATGAGATGTCTGCAGGCCGGCCATGCCGGCCATCAAGGGATGATCATCAGGAATGCAGCCCCAGCCCATCAGCGTGGGAATGACTGGCACCTGCACCATCTCTGCGAATGTGGTCAGTAATGCGGCAGCATCCGCATTGATCACCCCGCCGCCAGCCACGATGACCGGCCGTTCGGCCTCCAGCAGCAT
The DNA here is from genome assembly GCA_019232735.1 of Aquitalea sp. Classification (GTDB taxonomy): domain Bacteria; phylum Pseudomonadota; class Gammaproteobacteria; order Burkholderiales; family Chromobacteriaceae; genus Aquitalea. The sequence goes on from JAFANL010000191.1 coordinate 12,141, forward strand.
GGACAGCGCCTTTTCTACTTGGCGCCGGGAGGCGCAAGGCTTGAAGGCAGGCAGGGCTTGGTAGCTTTCCGGATCAAACTCGATCTCTGCCATTTGCACATCGAAAGGCAGATCCAGCAATACCGGACCAGGACGGCCGGAACGCATCAGATGGAATGCCTGCTGCAACGCTCCTGGCAACTGACCAGGCTCCATGACGGTCGTGGCCCACTTGGCAACGGGCCGGGCAATTTCCTTGATGTCGACCGCCTGGAAATCTTCCTTGTGCAAACGTGCACGTGGAGCCTGACCCGTGATGCAGAGAATGGGAATCGAATCGGCAGCCGCCGAATACAGACCGGTAATCATATCGGTACCAGCAGGCCCGGAGGTACCGATGCAGACACCGATATTGCCTGCTTGAGCCCGGGTGAAGCCTTCCGCCATGTGAGATGCCCCTTCGACATGACGAGCCAGAAGATGGCGTATGCCACCGATTTTTTTCATTGCTGCATACAAAGGGTTGATTGCCGCACCGGGTACTCCAAATGCCGTCGTCACCCCCTCCTTGATCAGCACATGCACGGCAGCTTCGATTGCTCGCATTCTGGCCATTGGTCGCTCCTGGGTTAAGCAGGCCTCACCACACTGGTCATGGCCCGGATTCCCAGCAACTATCCCGCAATGCAAACTTGCAGTCAATAAATAATGGAAACAGTTTCCATTATTTTAATTTATTAGTTTTACACTTAAAATTCATGCAGTTACATAAAAAACAAGACTCGCCAAACATGCTTTAGTAAAGAAAATACTGATAGAACACCATGACATCTGGACGGCAATTACACTCAACTGTACCTAAGGCGTAGAATCGCTGTTGGAAACAACATCCAATCCACATTCCGTGACGAGGATTTATGAGCAAAGCCGATACCCCTTCCCGCAGCCAGCCCCGCAAACGTAGCGAGGGGGGAGCCGCCAGCACCGGTCAGGTTCAGTCACTGACCCGCGGACTGGTCCTGCTGGAAAGGATAGCCGAAGCCCCATCCGGCATCATGCTGACTGATCTGTCCATGCAGGTTGGTCTGCCCAACTCCACCACCCACCGCTTGCTGACCACCATGCAGCAGATGGGTTTTGTGCAGCAGACGGGGGATCTGGGACTCTGGAGTATTGGTGTACGTGCCTTTACCGTCGGCAGTGGCTTTCTGAGCAGTCGTGACCTGTCGACCCTAGCGATGCCGATCTTGCGTCAGGTCATGGAGGCCGCTGGAGAAACCAGCAATCTGGTGGTGTTCGATACCGATGCTTGGCAAAGCGTGGTCGTGGGACAGGTGCAATGTCGTGAACTGATGCGCATGCTCGCACCCATTGGCGGGCGACTCCCCTTGCACGCATCCGGCGCAGGCAAGGCTTTCCTGGCGGCTCAGGACGATGCCCGACTTGCCCGCATCCTGCAAAAAACCGGCTTGCCACAATACACCGAACACACCATCACCAGCCCCGCCAGGCTGAAAGAGGAAATGCGGCAGATTCAGAAACAGGGCTTTGCTTTTGACGATGGAGAACACGCCCTTGGCCTGCGCTGCGTGGCCAGTTGCATCTACGACGAATGTGGTGAAGCTTTTGCGGCCATCTCGGTTTCCGGCCCCAAATCGCGCATTCCGGATGAGCGCATTACCCATCTGGGTTCACTGGTGATGCGTGCTGCCAGCGACATCACCCACCATTACGGTGGCAAGCCGAAAAAATCCGGCTGACACGGGGCGAGCAAAACATGAAAAAAGGCTCTGCTGGACGCAGAGCCTTTGGGGGCTACTTCACCATCAGTTGGGCATTACTGTTCGCGCAAGCCTGGCGGCAGGGCAAATACGGTGGACTCTTCCACACCATTCAACTCGGCCACACTGTCCGCGCCATAGAGGCGAATCTGTTCGATCACCGCCTGCACCAGCACTTCCGGTGCACTGGCACCAGCAGTCACCCCCACCCTGCTCTTCCCGTCAAACCACTCGGCCTTGAGCAAGGAGGCATTGTCCACCATATACGCATCCACCCCACGCAGCGCCGCCACTTCGCGCAAACGGTTGGAATTGGAACTATTGGGCGAGCCTACCACCACGATGATGTCGCATTGGTCTGACAGCACCTTCACCGCATCCTGCCGATTCTGCGTGGCATAGCAGATATCGTCCTTTTTCGGACTGCTGATGGCAGGGAAACGGGCTTTCAGGGCCAGGATGATGTCGCGGGTTTCATCGACCGACAGCGTAGTCTGGCTGACATAACACAGTGCTTCCGGATTGCTGACCTGCAGGCTGGCCACATCGTCCACACTCTCCACCAGATACATGCCGCCATCCACCTGGCCCATGGTTCCTTCCACTTCAGGGTGCCCGGCATGGCCAATCATGATGATTTCCATGCCAGTCTTGTGCATGCGCTTGACCTCGACATGCACCTTGGTCACCAGCGGGCAAGTGGCGTCAAAAACCTGCAGGCCCAGGCTTTCAGCTTCCAGGCGCACCGACTGCGGTACACCGTGCGCCGAGTACACCAGCGTGCTGCCGGCCGGCACATCTTTCAGCTCTTCGATGAACACCGCACCCTGGGCACGTAGCTTATCCACCACAAAGCGGTTGTGCACGACTTCGTGGCGGACATAAATGGGCGCACCGAATTTTTCGATGGCACGCTCGACGATGGCGATGGCCCGGTCCACGCCGGCACAAAAGCCGCGGGGATTGGCAAGCATGATGGTCTTCGTCATCAGCAATCCTTACAAGAAAACTGTCGCGCTTGGCGACGCAGAACAGGAACTCAGGAAGATCGTGGCTGTTTCAGACTGTCCAGCACCATCAGTACGGCACCGACACAGATGAAGGAATCTGCCAGGTTGAAAGCCGGGTAGTACCAGCTGTGCTGGTAATGCACCAGAATGAAATCCACCACATGGCCATACGCCAGACGATCAATGACATTGCCGATGGCCCCGCCAATGATAAAGCTGGCAGCCACATTCATCAGCGTGGAAAAACGCCCCTTGATGATGTTCCAGCCCAGATAAGCAGATACCGCCAGTGCCAGCACAGTAAACAAATACTTTTGCCAGCCACCGGCATCGCGCAGGAAACTGAAGGCGGCACCGGGGTTGTAGATCAGGGTAAAACTGAAATAGCCGGGAATGACATCCTGCATGTCGCCATACTGGTACTGGCTATTGAAATAAATCTTGGACAACTGGTCCAGCACGATGACCAGTAGTGCCAACCCCATCCAGCGGGGCCAGCGGTTAAAACGAGGCACACTCATTACGGATTCCATTACATTGCATCCCTTGCCGCATGAACTCCCCCGGGATGCATCCCGGGGGCTGACTCGGGCTGAATCAGGCGTGGGTCCGGCTTTCACCCTTGCCATCGATATTGTCTACGCAACGTCCGCAAACCGCACCGTGACC
>JAFANL010000026.1 GCA_019232735.1 Aquitalea sp.
GACGACATGCGGCTGATGTTCGGTCTTACCAGCCTGTTTCCACCTGCACTGGCCAGCCCCTTGGTGCTGGGTGCGGTGATGCTGGGCTGGATGGCCGCACCGCTTGGCCTGGCCATCTGGAGGTTCCGCCGATGAAAACCATTACCCGTCGCTGCTGCCTGGGCATGCTGCTGGCCACGCCGCTGCTGGCTGCCTGCAGTCACGAAACCCCGCCAAGCGCCAAGGCTGCGCTGGAACCGAAGCGCGATACCGCCTGCAGCCTGGATGGCATGAGCCTGGCCGACTATCCCGGCCCCAAGGGGCAGCTGCAGTACGCACAGGGTGCGCCAGATTTCTTTTGCGACACCATCGAACTGTTTGCCGTCTACCTGAAACCGGAACAGCAACGCCTGGTGGCCGCGGTGTATGTGCAGGACATGAGCAAGGCCAACTGGGAACACCCGGTGGGTAACTGGATTGATGCCCGCAATGCCTTCTACGTGGTGGGTTCGCGCCTGAAAGGCTCGATGGGTCCCACCTTCGCCAGCTACGGCAGCGAGGCCGCCGCCCGCGCCGTGGCCGCCCGCGAAGGGGGCAAGGTTTATCGCTTCAACGACATCACGCCGGCCATGGCCGAGCTGGATGGCGGTGTGCTCAAAGACAAATCCATGTAAGGGAGTCGCACATGACCCAATTTTACGACCAGCTCCCGCTGGACACGGCGCAGCAGATCGAGCCGCTTAGCTGGCTGTCCTATCAGCTGCGGGAAAACCGCAAGGCCCTGCTGGCCCATTACGGCGTGAATAGCGCACAGGAATTGCTGGCCCGCATTGAAAGCGGCTTGCTGAATGAACACCCGGCTTACGAACATTATCTGTCGCTCTTCATCCTGGAGCGGCAAAGGGAAGCCACGCGCGAGCAACTGCGGCTGGTACTGGCCGGTAACGAGGAGCAAGAACATGCTGCATCTGCATCTTAAGGAAGTGATAGAGGACGACCTGTTTGACCTCCTGCGTGAGGAGGTCACCATCCATCAGGATGCGCTGATCGTATTCCTGAAGAATGGCGTGGATATCGAACTGCGTTTTTACGACGATCATGCCTATTCCATTAACTGGCGCTGGGGCGATGCCAGCTGCCGTATCGATACCGCGCCGCTGCATCGTGAACTTGCCACTTTTCCCAATCATCTACACGACGATGAGGGACGCTTGCGCGCCGATCCGGTGACCCGGCCTGGTGATAGCGCATGGAGCAATGTGCAGCGCTTGCTGCAGAAACTGATGCAGGACCCCTTGCTGCAAGTGGCCTGACTTGCTGCTAGGGGTTTACGCCCGTCATTTTCACCTGCTCATCAGCGTGGCCGCCGCCTGGCTGGCCACGCTTTTTTTTGTCATTTAAACGTTTGACGCTTCAGTTTAATGACATCTTTTTTTGATTGATTGGTATCAATTTAGCGTGCTGTGGCCCAGTGCTAAGCTGCAAATCATCAAATCCTGATGCACAGAGGCTCTCATGTTTAAACAATTCGTAGTCCTTGGTAGTTGTGTCCTGATGCTTGCCGCGTGTGGCAAGAGCGAAACCGCGGCACCGGTCGAACAGCCTGCTTCCGCCCCGGCGGCAGCGGCTGCCGCATCGACGCCGGCTGCTCCGACTGTGGCCGAAGTCAGCAACCCGGTCGGTGAAAAAACCTTCAAGTCGGTATGTTCCATGTGTCACCAGAGCGGTGCTGCCGGTGCGCCGATTTTCGGCAACAAGGCTGACTGGTCGCCGCGTATCGCCCAGGGCAAGGACACGCTGTACAAGCACGCGTTGGAAGGCTTCTCCGGCCAGAAGGGGGCAATGCCTGCCAAGGGTGGTAACCCGTCGTTGTCTGATGCCGACGTAAAGGCTGCTGTCGACTTCATGGTGGCCAAGGCCAGCTAAAGGGAACGCTCATGGCTGCACGCCTAATGCAGGCTTTGTTGCTGCCCGCAGTGCTGGGTCTGCTGTCTATGGCCGCACCCATGCAGCCGTTGCAAGCCCTGCCAGTGTCGTCACTTGATTCTGGCAGGGTGCTGTTGCCGGCGCTGCCTTCGCCGTGGGTGCAGGCTACAGGGGATCAGTCAGTGAGTGGAGACGGCCTGCAGCAGATCGTGATGGCCGCACCTCCATTCACGCGCTTGCGTGATGGTTACTGGCAGGTTGCATTGGGCCGACCGGCCGTTACCCTGAAACTGCAGTCAAATCAACGCCTACTGTATGCCTGGCGTTTGCCCCGCGTAATCATTCCCCGCCCACCTGCCGCACAGGCAGTTGCTGTCATTCTGGATAAGTCACTGCCGACTGCCGACCTGGGCCGGCTATTGCTGGATGCTGGCCATATGGGTGCATTTCAGGCCGGCGTTAATCATGGCATCAGCCACATCCTGCTGTTGGATGGCGCGGGTGAAAACTGGGTAACGCCGCGCATGCTGCCTGCCGTGCGCTGGCAAGGTGGTGCGACATCTTTCCAGATACTGCAACGGGTCTGCCGGATGGAGTAGGTGAAGACGGTGCTGCAAGACTAGCCGGCACGCCCGTTGCCGGACAACAAGACAAGGAAATCAAGGTGCTATCCGCATGTATGAGCAGACTGTCCGCCAGTCACGGTATGTGGCGTCGTTGCGCCACATTGTTGCGTATTGTCTGGTTGGGGCTGCTGTACTGCCTTGCGTGCAGTCCGGCGGCACAAGCTTCCAGCTATGAGCGTGAGCTGCCCAAGGCGCTGTCCACCGACCCGGACATGTGCCGCTGGGTGGACTGTGCGGCGGTTCTGCCCGGTGCCAGCAGCTTTTCGCTGCGCAAGGGCGCGCCGCCCTATGTGGAAGGCTATGGCGCTGACAAGAAGCTGAAGGGCTATGTATTTTTGTCCACCGACATCGTGGATACCCAGGGCTATTCCGGCAAACCCATCGTCACCCTCATCGGCATGGATGGCAGCGGGCACATCAGCGGCGTGCGGGTGCTGAAACACAGCGAGCCCATCCTGCTGGTGGGCATTCCGGAAAACAAGCTCACCGATTTTCTCAACCAGTATCTGGGCCGCTTTGCCGGCTCGCGCATGGAAATCGGTGGCAGCGGCAAGGACAGGCTGGATGCTATTTCCGGTGCAACAGTAACGGTGATTGCAGAAAACCAGCTGATTTCGCGTTGTGCGCAGGCGGTGGCCTACCAGGCCGGCATCATGAAGCAGGCCGTGCGTCCACCGGCACGTTTCATCGACAGCAAACAGCCGGCCAGCTGGCAGGCCCTGCTGACCGAAGGCAGCGTGCAGCACCTGACAGTAACGCCGGCCGATATCGGCATGAGCGGCAGCGAGCCCTATCTGGATTTGTATTACGGCTATCTGAATGCCCCCGCCATCGGCCGCAGGGTGCTGGGCGATGAGGACTATGCCAAGCTGATGAAAACGCTGAAGCCGGGCGAGCATGCACTGTTCATCGTCAATAACGGCAGCGGCTCGTTCAAGGGTTCCGGCTTTGTGCGTGGTGGCCTGTATGACCGCATCCAGGTGCGGCAGGACCTGTCGGCCTACACCTTCCGCGATACCGATTACCTCAACCTGTATGCCTTGCGGGCGGCTGG
>JAFANL010000119.1 GCA_019232735.1 Aquitalea sp.
CAGTTTATGTCTGGTGGCCATAGCGAGGTGGTCCCACGCCTTCCCATCCCGAACAGGACCGTGAAACGCCTTAGCGCCGATGATAGTGTGGCATTCGCCATGTGAAAGTAGGACACCGCCAGACTCCCCCTTCGAAGCCCAGCTCAACCGAGCTGGGCTTTGTGCATTTATCGCCCGCTACGCAGTACTACGCTGTAATTGCGCTGCTGGCGACGTTACAATGTCCGCTGCTTGCCACCTGATCGTGGCGTTCTCCTTCTGCCGCTAGCCCTGAGAGATTTCCTTGGCCGAATTCCTGCGAAAACGACTACACCTGTTTGTCCTGTTGTGGCTGGGTGTCTCGCTCATCGTGGGCGTCCAATGGGCCATTTCGGAATACCAGCGCATCCAGGAGGATTTTGAACGCTCAGCCCGACTGGCGCATGGGGTGATTGCCCGTAAACTGGATCAGAACGAGTCGGTATTGGCGGCGGTGGATGCCTTGCTGATGCCACGTCAGCAGTTCGATATGCCGGTACTGAAGGCCTTTTCCCACCAGCTGCTTTCGCATTATCCCCAGTTGTATACCGTGGAGTTCTTCCAGAATGTGACCCGGGTTAGCCGGCCTGCTTTTCTGAATGAAATGCAGCAACGGTTTGGCAATACCTTTTTTATCCGTGATTTCGATGTTGCCGGCCGACGTAGCTGGGTACCAGCTCCCGTGCGTGATCAGCACCTGGTGGTGACCATGATCGAGCCGGACATTCCCGAAGCCAGTTCGGTCTATGGCTACGATGTGTTGCATGAGCCACGTTTTGCCGCAGATATGTTGAAGGCAATACAGAGTGGGCACAAAGTGGCTTCTGCACCATTTGACCTCTATGAAGGCGGACGCGTGTATCTGTTGATGCAGCCGGTTTTCATGGGGGGAGGGGATCAGAACGCCGGCCCTGGCACTAGCAAGCGAGGCAGCCTGGTTGGCGTGGTGGCCTTGGTGGTGTATTGCGAGAAACTGCTGGCCATTTCCGCTGCCGAAGGGGGAGCCGCAGATCTGGATTTGTCTATCCGCTCCTCACAATATGGTGGTGGCAGCATTTTCAACACCCATGGCAAGCATGCGGGGGCCGCAGGTTGGCTACCTGCACTGAGCCAGCTGGAAATCAGCTTGCCCTTAAGCAGTGTGTCGCAGCCCTTTGTCCTCACCGTGAGCAAAGAAGTTTACCTGAGCGATTTCAAGTTGCTGGGTTTGCTGCTGCGCGAACTGCTGGTCATGTCGCTGGTAATCTCCTTGTGGCTGATCTACAGCCAGCGGCAGGCCATGCAACGCGCACAGAGTCAGGCGGATGAGGCCTTGTTCCTGCAGAGTGAGCGCGCAGCGGTGACGCTGAATGCCGTCCACGACGGGGTGATCACGCTAGACCCGCAGCAACAGATCGAAATGGCCAATCCGATGGCGCTTACCTTGCTGGGCATGCAGCGTGAGGAAGTGGTCGGGCTGCCATTCCAGAGTGTGTTCCGCCTGATTGGTGAGCTATCGTCCGAGCTGGCCGAGGACCCGATCAGCGAGTGTTACCGCGAGGCACATACGGTTGAGCTGCCCGAGCGCATGCAACTGGCTACTGCCAAGGGGCATGTGCGGCTGGTTGAAGGTGCGATTGCCCCGCTGTTTTCCCGTGGTGGCGTGCTGACAGGGGTGGTGTGCGCCTTGCGCGATATGGGGCCGGTCCGGCAGCGCGCGGCCGAGGCGCTGGAGGCCAGCGAACTACGTGTCAAAGAGCATCTGGAAAAACTGTCGCACGTGGCGCGGCTGCATACCATGGGTGAGATGGCATCCGGCATTGCCCATGAGGTGAATCAGCCGCTGACGGCCATTTCCAATTATTGCCAGGCCTCCTTGCAGCTGCTGGAATACGGCGACGATGCCCGGCCGCAGGTGGAGTCAGCCTTGCGGCTGGCTGTGGCGCAGGCCGATCGGGCAGGTGAGATCATCAAGCGCCTGCGCGCGCTGGTGAGCAAGCGGGCGATGGAAATCCGGTTGATCGACCTGAACCAGGTGGTGGGCAATTGCATGTTTCTGGCCGAATACGACCTGAAGGAACGCGGCATTGAAATGGTGCAGTTGCTGTCGGTGTATCCGATGGCGGTGATGGCGGACAGCATCCAGATGGAGCAGGTGGTGCTGAATCTGCTATCCAATGCCATGGATGCATTGCGGGACGAGCCGGTGATGAAGCGCCACATCATCATTCATACCCGGCGCGAAGGTAAGAAGGCCATTCTCGAGGTGCGGGATACCGGGCGTGGCATTTCACCGGAATCGCTGGAGGTGCTGTTCCATCCTTTCTTCTCGACCAAGCAGAACGGCATGGGGCTGGGCCTGTCGATATGCCAAACCATTGTCGAACAGTATGGCGGCTTGATCTGTGCCGAGAATATTCCGGCCAGCGGGGCGTGCTTCCGTATCGAGCTGCCCTTGTCGCAGACGGTGACCGCGCCAGTGCAGGAACCCACCGCCAGCTGACCGACTGATCAGACAGATAGACAAAGAGCCGCAATTTGCGGCTCTTGTCGTTTGTATCGGGCTACGTTGGCTCAGCGTGGCTCAACCACTACCTGGGTGCGCTGGGCGCGCTCCTCGCGCGGGGTGATGCCAAAGTGGTTGCGGTAGGTGCTGGAGAAGTGCGGACCACTGGAAAAGCCGCAGGCCAGGCCGATCTGAACGATGGATTTGCTGGTTTGTTGCAGCAATTGGCGGGCTCGGCTGAGGCGTAGTTCCAGATAGTATTTGGACGGGACCGTGCTCAGGTATTGCTTGAACAGGCGCTCCAACTGACGGCGCGACACGCCGACATAGTAGGCGATGTCGTCTGTGGTCAGCGGCTCTTCGATATTGGCCTCCATCAGGCTGACGGCCTCGGTCAGCTTGGGCTGGCTGCCACCGATGCGGGTCGCCAAGGGAATGCGCTGGCGTTCATTACCCGGCCTTACCCGTTCAATGCTGAACATTTCCGACAGGCGGGCAGCAAACTCATGGCCATGCTGGCTGCCGACCAGCGACAGCATGAAGTCCAGTGTTGCCGCACCACCGGCGCAGCTCATGCGGCTGCGGTCGATTTCATACAGATTGGAGGACACGATGACGTCGTGGAATTCCTCGGTAAAGCGGCTGATTTCCTGCCAGTGTATGGTGGCGCGAAAACCGTTCAGCAGGCCGGCACGGGCCATCCAGTAGCTGCCGCAGCCAATACCGGCCATGGGCAGCTTGTCGGTGTGCAGGCCGCTGATGCTTTTGAGGAATTCGTCCAGATTGACATCAATGGTGATGTCATCGGCCAGGATGAACAGGCCGTCCAGTTTGGGCGCATAGGCCAGCGGCAGGTCAACCGGCAGCTTCAGCCCGTTGGACATGGCCACCGGCAGGCCATTGAGCGACAGCGGCAGGAATTCGTACAGCTTTTTTTCGGCCAGCTGATTGGCCCGGGTCAGCACTTCGCTGGCAATGGCAAAATCAGCCATGGAAGCGTGTGGAAGCAGAAGAAAACCGTAGCGTAACGGTTTGGCAGCGTGCATTGGATGACCCATGTTTTCCAAAAAAAGTGAGCACTATACCAAAAAAGCAGGCCATGCCGTGGTCGGCGTGGCGCTGCTATCTGTGAGGCATTGTACGATTTATTTAAGGCTGCCGGACAGGAATTGTGCAAGCCTTTCGCTTTGGGGCTTGACCAGCACTTCCTTGGGATTGCCTTGCTCTTCGATTTTGCCTTTGTGCAGGAAAATCACGTGGTTGGACACCTCGCGGGCGAAGCCCATTTCGTGGGTGACCACCACCATGGTGCGGCCTTCGCGGGCCAGATCCTGCATCACGCGCAGCACTTCGCCGACCAGCTCCGGGTCCAGTGCCGAGGTGGGCTCGTCAAACAGCATCACCTCCGGCTCCATGGCCAGTGCCCGGGCAATGGCCACGCGTTGTTGCTGACCGCCGGACATATGGGACGGGTATTTGCCTTCCACGTCTTTCAGGCCCACCTTGTCCAGGTATTTGCGGGCGCGGGCGATGGCCTCATCGCGCGACAGGCCCAGTACGTGGATGGGGGCTTCGATGATGTTTTCCAGCACCGTCATGTGAGCCCACAGATTGAAGTGCTGAAATACCATGGCCAGCTTGGTGCGGATACGCTCCAGCTGTTTGTGATTGGCGGCGCGCAGGGCACCGGTTTTCTTGTCGGCGACCAGTTGCAACTCTTCACCGCCCAGCTGGATCTGCCCGCTATTGGGATGTTCCAGCATGTTGATGCAGCGCAGGAAGGTACTCTTGCCGGAGCCGGAGGAGCCGATGATGCTGATCACGTCGCCGGCATGGGCGGTGAGCGAGACACCCTTGAGTACTTCGTGGCTGCCATAACTTTTGTGCAGGTCGGAAACCTGCAGCTTGATATGGGTGGTCGATGCCGCGTCGTTGTGTTTCATGCTTGCAACCCTTGTTCTAAGGTTTCACCTTGCTGCTGTAAGCCATACAGGCAGCCATTGCTGAAAGAGGGCGGCGTGGTGCCACCCACGCTGTCAATGCTTGCGCGGGGCCAGATAGGCCAGCCAGCGCTGTTCTGCCCGCTTGAACAGCCAGACAAACAGAAAGGTCAGTGCCAGGTAGATGGCACCCGCGATCAGGAAAGGCTCGAAAGCCATATAGGTATCGCTGTAGATGCGGCGCGCCACCCCGGTGATGTCGGCCAGGGTGACCAGGCCGGCCACGGCCGTGCTTTGCATCATCATGATTACTTCATTGCTGTAGGCCGGCAGGGCGCGGCGCAGGGCGGAAGGAATCACGATGCGGCGCATCATCAGCCATTTGCTCATGCCCATGGCGCGAGCCGCCTCGATTTCACCCCAGTGGGTGGTGCGGATCTGGCCGGCGATGATTTCCGTGGTATAGGCTGCGGTGTTGAGGGTAAAGGCCAGAATGGCGCAGAACCAGGCATCCTGCAGGTATTGCCACATCCAGCTGTCCCGCACGGCATCGAACTGCGACAGGCCGTAATAGATGATGAACAGCTGCACCAGCAGCGGCGTGCCGCGGAATACATAGGTGTACAGCCATACGCTGCCGGCAAGCAGGCGGTTTTTGGACACCCGGCCCAGCGCCAGCGGAACAGCCAGCAGCATGCCCAGCAGCAACGATGCGCCCAGCAGCTCAAGGGTCATGACCACGCCGTCGCTGGTACTCAGCAGCGGCTGTCCATCAGCACCGCCCAGAAAGGCCGGCAGTTTGTCCAGAATCAGATGGAAGTCGATCACAGGCCGTTCTCCATCAGACCAGTGGAATAGCGACGCTCCAGCATGCCCAGCAGCACATTGGAGACGCTGGTGATCACCAG
>JAFANL010000156.1 GCA_019232735.1 Aquitalea sp.
AACAGCAGGACGGTTCCGCTCCCCGATTCATCGTGAGCAGTTGCGCAGGTTCAGCGCAGATTACTGGTGGATCGTCCTGATTGGTGCCGTGTTCACCCTTGCGCGATTCAGCGAGGCTTTCCTCATCCTGCGTGCCCAGCAAATGGGGGTCAGCAGTAGCTGGGTGCCACTGGTGATGGTGGTCATGTCGGTGTTTTATACGGCATCTGCCTATCCAGCGGGCTGGCTATCCGATCGTATCAGCCGTCGGCATCTGTTGGGCTTTGGCCTGGGTCTGTTGGTGATTGCTGATCTGGTACTGGGCCAGGCTGCATCTATCAGTGCCGTCTATGCAGGAGCCGCGCTGTGGGGGCTGCATATGGGTTTCAGCCAAGGCATATTAGCTACCCTGGTGGCCGATACGACGCCCAGCGATATGAAGGGGACAGCGTTTGGCTTTTTCAACCTGGTCAGCGGCCTTGCCATGCTGCTGGCAAGCATTCTCGCTGGCAGCCTGTGGCAGTACAGGGGTGCATCAACCACCTTCTATGCCGGTGCGGCCATTAGCGGAGTGGCTTTGCTTTTACTCCGGCAGCGCTCAGTCTAATGCGGTTACCAGAACCGCTTCAGCAGGGCAGGCCAAGGCATTGTGACTTTGTCATGCTGCACGACACTCGACTTGGTACTTTCCGTGCGGTGTCACTGTTTGCAAAATAGCTTGTTCTTTACGGTAAAAAGGGGGCGATGTTCTCAACAGCACATCGCCCCCTTTGGCTCCGTTACGGACATTCCGGTTCAGTAAACTGACCCGCCATGGCGGCTTCGCCGTTTATTTTCCAACGCCATAGGTCAACAGTACGAAGCTGTCCGGCTGATAAAAATTGGGGTAGAAAAAGGAAGGGGCTCGATTAAGCTTCTTGCCCGGATCCTGCACGCCCTCGGCGGTTACCAGGTAGAGTTTTTTGGTCTGGGGATCCAGTGCCATCGTACGCGCACTGGGGCGCGTCATGACTGACTGTGTCATCTCGTAGTGATCAGGATCTTTTTGTCCGTACACCACCAGATTGCTCTCGATGCCATTGCTGGCAAACACTTGCTTGCTATCCGCATCGTAGATCACTTCATCGACGCCGCGCCCAAGCGGCAATGTCGCAACTTGATGACCATCCTTGCCGTCAAGTACCAGCAGCACGGGCTTGTCCCCGCGGCAACCGATGAAGATACGGTCCTGTTTCTTGTCCAGAGCCACACTATTGGATTGCGTGCAGGATACGGGCCACTCATCACTGACCAGCATCTTTTCCATATTCAGACGAATGACGCGATTCTTGTCGCGTAGGGCAAAGAGAATATTGCCTTTGCCATCCGCAACCGGGCGTTCGAGCTTTTCTCCATCCACTTTGACTCGCCCCAGTTCATTCCCATCGCGCGCACTCAGGATCAGCACGGTGGAATCGTCCCCCATCATGAATGCCACGCGGTGGGTGACCGGATCATAAACATTCCCGTCGGCATTGCTGCCAAATTTGATGCGCTTGACCAAGGAAAAGTCGTCCAACTTGAACAAGGTGGTGGAACCATCCTCGTTACTGGTGAAACCCATTCCTTCGGCAGTCGCCAGCGCCGTGTCCCCTGCGTGTTCGGTACCGGGGATTTTCGCCTTCACCAGTTGCATATTCCGGACGTCTACAACGCTGACACCATCTTCATGGCGATTGATAAACAGATATTGCCGTCTAGCATCGAAGGTCAAATAGTCCCAGCTAGGTTGCGGTGTGCTGAATTTGAGTGTCGATTGCAGCTGGTAATAGCCATTACTCCCGTCGGCGAGTGCGGCCTGGCTGGATCCGCCGCACACGGCCACCAGGGTCAGCAGCTGCCACAGCATTTTTCTTGCCTTCATCTTGCATCTCCTCCTGTTGTCATCGTCGTGACCTGCACTGTTCATGTGCATGGTCAGGCCAGTCTGATGCTAAGTACGGGTGGATCGAAATTGGGGTTTTCCCACCGCAAGCCGCTGGCAGGACGGGGGCATGAAATTACGCCAATCAGCGGCTGCGGGCGCGAGGGATAGTCTGTTGGGTGGTGCGTTTCTGCCGCGTACTTGGTGCAAATCAAGGAGCAGATCATTCCATGGGGACACCATAGCCGGTTTTCCACCATGGAGTACCCTAGATGTCTGTAGCAATGCCACAAACCTTTCCCATGCACTTTCATGACTCCTGCCCTCCAAAGGCGGGAGCAGAACCTCCCATCATCGGCGCGCGTGTCGAGCTGCAACTGCTGACCACGCTGAAGTGCAACCTCAAATGCACCTATTGCTCGCTGGGCGTTGGTAATGTACTGGGTTCCCAGACCGAACTGGAATATGACGTCGACCAGCTGGCAAGTTTTATTGCAACACACCTGCAGGGCAAAGATGTTTATGTCACCTTCTACGGAGGCGAGCCCACGCTCAATATGAAGCTGGTGCTGGAGGTGATGCGGCGTTTTCCTCATTTCCGTTATCAACTGCAAACCAACGGTACCCTGCTGGACGATGTGCCTGTGTGGGCACTGGAACGCTTATCCAATGTGCTGGTGTCCATTGATGGAGGCGAAGCCATCACCGATGGCTACCGTGGCCGCGGCATCTATCGCCAGGTGTTGCGTAATCTTGCCCGAGTGCGAAACCAATTGGGTGGCAGTCTGACTGCCCGGGTGACCTGGGGCAATGCAGATACCACGTTCGAGGAGCTGGACCAGCTTGTGGGTGCAGACTCTCCCTTCGATTATCTCTATTGGCAATTCGTGGCCGATGAAATGTATGCCGGGGATTCGATCGACAAGCGCAAAGCCGTGCTCACCCAGTTGATCGCGCGTTTCTTTGCGAACGCATCCCAGCTCTATCCCTTGATTCCGGTGATGGGCATTCTGCGCAACAAGCTATTCCCCGACCGGGCGCAGGAACTATACGCGGGCCGTACCCAATGCCGCGTTTCCACGCATTTGCTGAATGTCATGCCGAATGGGGAAATCTACCCTTGCCCTGACATGATGTATTTACCGAACATGAAAATGGGCGACGTCAAAGACAACAGTCTGCGTCACAGCCCTTTGCAACACACGGCGCGTATGCCCTGCCAAGCCTGTGAAGCGTACGCGTGGTGCCGTGGCAATTGCATGAAAAACCTGTACCTGGGCTATGAGAAGGGGGATGCCCGCTATCGCAGCCATGTTGTTGAGCCCATTTGCGAACTGCTACGTTTTATGGGGCAGGAAATCGACAGGCACAATCCGCAAGCCTGGTTCGAAACGGCAAGCTTGGCTGTACGCAAACAAGTACGTGATTGCGAAGTGTATGAATACGTCGAAATCATGCCCTAGGCCGGCCTGGCTGATGTAATCGCTGCTTTGGCCAGACGCTGCACTCAGGCCGGGCTGCACGCTTGGACGCTGTTCATCGTCTGCTGTGCTCGTTAAATAGGGGGCGATGCTGCGTTAAACACGCCTGCGGAATGCGCATTTACACCAGGTAAACTCCGTCTTCCCGCTTGTTTTTTGCCGTTTTCGCCTTGCCTCGCGCTAGCTCGCGAGACGTTGAACAAGCGCTTGGGTCGTCGGCCTACACCAGAGAAACGCTCAACCATGCTGTGGTGATGGTTGAGCGTTTTGTTGTCGGACGCGACGGCTCCGTCAGCCTTGCTCGGCATATTGCTGGCGCACCAGCTCACTCAGTCGTACCAGCCTGGCCTGCTGGGCTGCGGTCCACGGTTCGGCGCAGGATAGCCGCACACAATGACGGTAGTCGCCACGCGGGGAAAACAGCGGGCCGGGGGCCAGTCCTATGCCCTCCTGCCGTGCGACTTGGTGCAGGGCCAGGCTGTCGAATTCAGCCGGAAACTCCAGCCACAACACAAAGCCGCCTTGGGGGCGTGTATAGCGGACATCGGCGGGAAAGTGTCGTGCCAGACCATCCAGCAGTCCCTGCATCTGGCTGGCGATGGCGCGGCGCAAGCGCCGCATGTGACGCGGATAAGCACCACTTTCCAGAAAACGCGCCAGCACGGCCTGGTTGAGGGTGGGCGTGGAGTGGGTGCTCAGGTATTTCTGGACCTCCACCTGGCTGCGATAACGGCCCGGGTCTATCCAGCCTATGCGCAGGCCGGGTGCCACATCCTTGGTGAGCGAGGCACAGTAGAGCACATTGCCGCTGCGATCGAAGGCCTTGATGGGTTTGGGACGCTGGCGGCCATAATAGAACTCGCCATAGACATCGTCCTCGATCAGCGGAATGCCGCGCGCCGCCAGCATGTCGGCCACCTTCTCCTTGGCCGCATCCGGCATCAGCGCGCCCAGCGGATTGGAAAAGTTGGGCACCAGGATGACCGCCTTGATGGCGGCATCGCGCGTGGCCAGTTCCAGCGCGTCCACCGAAATGCCGCTGACCGGATCGGTGGGGATTTCCACCACCCGCAGGCCCAGCGCCTTCAGCGTGTATAGCAGGGAAAAATAGGCCGGGGACTCCACCGCCACCACATCGCCCGGACGGGTGAGGGCGCGCAGGGCCAGATTGAGCGCCTCAATGGTGCCCTGGGTCACAATCAGTTGTTCCGGATGCAGTTGGCCGCCCCATTCCAAGGCCAGCCGGGCAATCTGGCGTTTGAAATCCAGATAACCGCTGGGACGGCCATAGTCGGACAGCAAGTCCGGATGCCTGCGCATGCAGTCCAGCGTGTAGCGCTGCAACTGGGCAGTAGGCAACAGCGCATGCGGTGCTACTGCACTGCGAAAGCCTTGCATACGCTCGGTGCGTTGCTCCGACTGGTCTTCCACATAGCTCCACAGCAGCGGGTCGACCGCCACCTCGGTTGGCGCGGCCAGCCGCAGCGCATGGCCGGCCTCGCTGCGGAAGCGGACAAAGTAGCCCGATTGTGGCCTGGCTTCCACCAGCCCCAGGTCTTCCAGTCGGCGGAAAGCCTGCTGCACGGTGCTCAGGCTGAGGCCGCGCCGCAGCTTCATCTCGCGCAGGGAAGGCAGGCGCTCGCCGGCACGCAGCACGCGGGCGCTGATCTGGGCGGCGATGTCATCCGCCAGTTGCAGGTAGAGGGGCTGGGTATCCATGCAGCCATGATAAGGGATTGTCGGCGCCTGGCCACGGACAGTTGTGCACAAAAACAGGCAGTACAGTTGGCGAAAAATCGTAACTGTCATGGCTGTTTATCGATAACTGTGTGGCTACCGGGCGGCGGTTGCACGCTCTAAGCTGTTGTTCATCAACAGCAGGGGAGCATGCAAGATGAGCACACTGATATTGCGCCAGGGCGAAGTGATGAGCCTGAGCGGCCAACTGCCACAGTCCTTGCAGGTACAACAGGGGCGGATCTGGATCAGCTACTGCGGGCAGGATGTGATTCTGGGGCGCGGTGCCAGCTGGCAGCCGGGCAGGGCCCGTGGCGAAATCCTGCTATTGGAGGCCGTGAACGGGCCCGCTACATTGGCCCTGCAGCTGGCCGGTCAGCAGGCCCCGCTGCGGCTGGCCAGCTGTAATTAGTCAGCCTGCTGGCTGGCAAACGGTAGCCATCAATAGCCATGCAGGAAGTCCGGCCTGGCCGTCAGCTTGAGCGGATGCTGGCGGCCCGGCCGCTACTTCAGGGTCAATGGCATGGCCTTATCCACTCGCCATGTCGGTGGCACGTTGACACGCCAGTATTGGCCTGCACGACCCGTCCTGTTGCTTACTGGCCCAGCGCGGGGGTGCGCGGCGGAATCATGCGCTTGCTGCCAGTGGCTTCAAATGCACCGGCCAGGCGCAGCAGCTGGTTGTCGTCATAAGCGCGACCGGCAAAGGTCAGCCCCACCGGCATGCCGATGTCGGCCATCACCCCCATCGGCACGGTCACCGTTGGCACGCCCAGATGACGAATGGCCAGATTGCCATTGGCTACCCAGATGCCGTTGCTCCAGGCAATGTCGGCCGAGGCCGGATTCACATCGGCATCGGCAGGGCCGACGTCGGCCACGGTCGGGAACAGCACCGCGTCGAGTTTGAGCGCATCCATCCAGTCTTCCAGATCCAGCTTGCGGGTCTGTTCCAGACCGCGCAGACCATCCGGCACACTGGCAATCTGGTCGAATGACTTCAGGCCGCGCCTGGCCATGTTGACGTACTCGTCCATGCCGGCGCACAGATCGTCCTCGCGGTTTGGCAGGGTGCCAGGGTCGTGCGGGAAGATCTGCGGGCCATCCACGTCAGCCAGCTGGTTCAGTTTGGGGTCACCGTTGGCACGCAGGAATTCATCGAATGCCCAGCCGGACAGCTCCCATAATTCATCGTGCAGGAAGTCCGGTGGCAGAATGCCGCGATTGGCCACGGTGGGTGCGCCGGGACGGTCGCCTTCACAGTTGGACACCAGCGGGAAGTCCACGGCGATGACTTCCGCTCCGGCGGCTTCCAGCGCCTGGCGGGCGGCTTCCCATAAATCGATCACCGCCGCGCGGGTCTGGATGCGCTGTCCGGTCGGGCCGCCGATGCCGGGCTTTGCGCTGCTGCCGGCCAGCTCATCCTGATTGATAAACATGCGCGGTACGCCCAGGCGCTTGCCTTTGAGGGTGTCAGGTTGGGCGCGCAGGTCCAGATACGAATCTGGCCGCACGGCCGAGGCCTTGGGGATTTCCACCCAGGGCTGCAGGCGCCACAGGTCACCACGAGTGATCGGGTCGTCGGCCACGATGATGTCCAGCACTTCCAGCAGGTCTGCCATGGTGCGGGCGTAGGGCACCACCACATCCATGGTCGGCGTCAATGGCCAGTTGCCGCGTACCGAAATGACCCCGCGTGACGGGGTGTAGGCGCACAAACCATTATTGGAAGCCGGGCCACGGCCGCTAGACCAGGTTTCCTCCGCCATGCCGAAGGCAGCAAAGCTGGCCGCCGTAGCGGTACCTGCGCCATTGGAAGAGCCGGAGGCAAACGGTGCTGTCAGGTAGTGGGCGTTGTAAGGGCTTTCGGCCCGACCATAACAGCCACGCTGCATGCCACCATTGGCCATCGGCGGCATATTGGTCTTGCCCAGGCAGATGGCACCTGCGGCACGCAAGCGTTCGATGGTGAAGGCATCGTGTTGGGACACCAGATCCTTGAACGCCGGGCTGCCCGAGGCAGCGGTCAGGCCTTTCACCAGATAGCTGTCCTTGGCGGTATAGGGAATGCCATCCAGCGGACCCAGGGTTTCGCCACGGGCACGGCGGGCATCGGAGGCCTCGGCTTCCTTGATGGCATCCGGATTGCGCACCACCACCGCATTGAGCCTGGTTTCTGTTGCAGGGCCATCGTAGGCCTCTATCCGTGCCATATAGGCCTTGACCAGCTCCACTGCGGTGGAACGCCCGGACTCGAGCGCGGCACGCAGTTCGGCAATGGATAGTTCGGTAACCTCGATCATGCTACACCCTCCACGAAGAAGACGGATTTCATTCCCATCACAGGCACAGCGCCATGCAGGCGCTGTGCAACAAGATGGACGCTAATCTACAAGAAACTGCTTCATGCGGAAAAATGATTCATTTTGATGACCCCATTCATGGAGTGAATACCGGGCTGCCATCATGCCGCTGCCGCATCATTGGCGGTGATCAGGCTGCGCATCAGCTCCCGTAACCAGCGCAGCGCGGGATGACTATCCTGCACCGGATGCCAGATGCAGTTCAGGTGATAGCCCGGAAACTCCTCCGGCAGCGCCACCATCTTCAGCGGCCAGTAGCCCGCCATCATCGCCGCCACCTTCTTGGGCAGGATGAACAAATGATCGGTATGGCTGACAATGGCGGCGGCGGCCATATAGCTTTGGCTGTGCACTGAAACCTTGCGCTGCAAGCCGCGCTCGGCCAGAAAATCATCCATTGGCGAGCCCCGATGGCCCAGTGGCGCGTGGAACACATGCGGCAGATCAATCAGGTCGGACAAGGTCAGCCGGTCGCCGTGGAAGGGGTGGTCAGCTCGCAAGATGCCGATCAGCGGCTCGTTCAACCAGGTTTCCCGACACAGATAGCTGGGGATGCTCATGTATTCGTCAAACCCCAGCAGGAAGTCGATTTCACCGTCGGCCAGCGCCAGTTCCGGGATTTCCTCGCGCAGGATGGTGATGTCGATGTGTACATTAGGCGCTTCCACCGCCAGTTTCTTCACCAGCGGCGGAATCAGCACGCACTCGACATAATCCGTGGTGCACAGGGTGAAGCGGCGCACCGATGTCGCCGGGTCAAAGGCTTCCGGCTGGCTGAAATGGCTTTGCAGCAGGCTCAGCGCCTGGTGCACGCCCTGTTGCAGATACAGTGCTTTTTGTGTGGGCTGCATGCCATGCGGCGAGCGCACCAGCAACGGGTCGTCGAAGAAGGTGCGCAAGCGATTGAGCGAGTGACTCATCGCCGGCTGACTGACAAACAGTTTTTCCGCTGCCCGGGTGACGCTGCGCAGGCTGACCAGGGCATCCAGTGCCAGCAGCAGATTCAGGTCCAACTGATGCAATTTCACATCATTCACCGTATTTATGAAAGTATTCGTATTGTTTATTTGCTGAATAGTTTGACTCTCCATAGACTGCGCCTGTCAATCACTTTGTCGTTCTTGGCAGAGGAAGGCATGCAGGTGGATTTGCCTGGCGAATGCGCGCTGAGTAAGGAATGTACTGCATCCGTCATCTGTACGACGTGTTGAAACTTTTGATGGCATTAATCAAGCATGGTGATCAGAATGAACAGCAAAACGCACACTAGTCTACCCGCCGCCGACGGCTTTCACATGCCGGCGGAGTGGGCACCACATCAGGCAGTATGGATGATCTGGCCCCACCGTCCGGATAACTGGCGTCATGCTGGACGCGAAGCGCAACAGACCTTCGCCGCCATCGCCAAGGCCATTGCCGCGACCACGCCGGTGTTCATGGCCGTGCCGGAACAGTTCATGACCCAGGCGCGCGCAGTGATGCCGGCCGGGGTGACGCTGGTGGAAATGAACAGCGATGACTGCTGGATGCGTGACTCCGGTCCGACCATGGTGGTCGACAAGGACGGCCATCTGCGTGGCGTGGACTGGAAGTTCAATGCCTGGGGCGGCTTCAACGGCGGGCTGTACCATCCCTGGGACCAGGATAGCGAGGTCGC
>JAFANL010000265.1 GCA_019232735.1 Aquitalea sp.
GTGCTGATGCGATAGACACTGAGCTTGTCCAGCTTGAGCAGCTTGTTTTCGATCTGTGGCCACCACACTTCGCTGGAGCGGCCGCCGTAGCTGTACAGCACCACCTTGTCGGCACGGCTGCAGGCCTTTTTCAGACGCTTCTCGTCCGGTTCGCCCAGCTCGATCCACAGTTCGATTTCATCACTGTAATTTTTCTGCCACAGCTCGGCTTCGTCATCGGCGCTCAGGCCACGGGTGAAGCTGAGGGTTTCGCTGGCGTTCAGGATAAAGGCGACCAGACGCACCATCAGTCGCTCCACGGTTTCCGAAGGGTGCTGTGCCAAGGTCAGGTTGTGGCTGGCATAGTAGCTGCGGTCCATATCGGAAATGGACAAGCCGGCTTTGTAAATGGTGGCTGTAAGCGCCATGGTGTGGTTTCCGGTGTTGGGGTCCGCCAGCGCAATGCGGGTGGCGGAATTGAAGGCAAGATAAAGATGCGGCGTAGCGGGAATCAGGGTTCCGGCTGGCTGATGCACAGCAGGTTTTCACCTTTCCAGTTGATGCTGGCTTCCTTGCCGCGAATGATCAGTTCGACGTTCTGGCCGGCATAGCGTGCGCCGCCGGTGACCAGTTCCTGCTGGTGCAGGATGACCTGGGCCTTGGCGCGCACCAGGCGTGCCGTGGCCGGTTTGGTGCGATAGAAGGTGGCCAGTACATCATTGTTGACACCGCCACCGCACAGATAATGCAGTGGTGTCAGCGAGGGGGCGAGTTCCCAGCTGGCTTGCAGCTCGGTAATCCGCAGAATATAGGTATCCCCCAGACACATGTGGGGATTGTCATTCTTCATGCACTCCTTGAGCGCATGCACCCAGTGACGTTGCTCCAGTTGCAGCTTGCCCTGACTTTGCGTGGCATTACTGCCTTGCCGTGCCTTGTCCATGGCCTGGGTAAATACCTTGTCCAGCCGGTTGCCCAGCCGGACCAGGCCCTCGTCCTGGCACAGCATGGTTTCCATGGCATTGGCCGGCTTGTTGCAATCAAACTCGGTGGCTGGGATGGTCGGCCCTACTGGCGGAGGGGCTGCAACGGCAGGGCGCGTGCCGGGGATGATGCTGCCGTGACTACTCTTGTCCTGCCCGCCACCAAGCGTATGCATGCCGTTCTGGGCATCCGCCAGAGCGGGTGCCAGCAGTAGCGCGATGACTGCAATGGAATGAGCGAGGTTCTTGAGCATGCAATATTGTGCCATGACCGGCGTGCTTGCGCTGCATCAAAGCGCAGTAGATTTCCCTGCCCGGGCAATTGTCTGTAAACTCGCCGACTTTCGCGCCTTGCCAATCGGCGCATGATGCATGCCCCATCCCGGGGCTGTCCGCATTCAACCCAACCGTTTCCGTCAGCCTAGATTGGTGTCGCTTACTGCGATCAGGCAGTCGCAGGAGTGCATGATGTCCGAATTAACCTTTGCAGACCTTGGCCTAGCGCAAGATTTGTTGCGTGCGGTGGCCGATACCGGCTACACGGTTCCCACGCCGATCCAGGCGCAAGCCATTCCCCAGGTATTGAAGGGGGGCGATTTGCTGGCGGCGGCCCAGACCGGTACCGGCAAGACGGCAGGTTTTACCCTGCCGCTGCTGCAATTGCTGATGGACAAGCCATCGCGTCAACCGGGCAAGCCGCGTGCGCTGGTGTTGACCCCGACCCGCGAACTGGCCGCCCAGGTTGAGGAATCGGTACGCGAATACGGTAAATACCTGCCGCTCAAATCCATGGTGATGTTCGGCGGTGTCGGCATCAATCCGCAGATTGCCGCGCTGCGTAAGCCGGTGGATATCCTGGTGGCCACGCCGGGCCGTCTGCTCGACCACGTCAGCCAGCGCACGCTGGACTTGTCGGCGGTGGAAATCCTGGTGCTGGACGAAGCGGACCGCATGCTGGACATGGGCTTCATCCACGATATCCGCAAGGTGCTGGCGCTGCTGCCGGCCAAGCGCCAGAACCTGCTGTTCTCGGCCACCTTCTCCGACGAAATCAAGGCCTTGGCCGACAAGCTGCTGAATCAGCCCAAGCTGGTGGAAGTGGCACGTCGCAATACCACCAACGAGCTGGTGGACCAGCGCGTGCATCTGGTGGACCGCGACAAGAAGACCGACCTGCTGATCAAGCTGATCCGCGATCACAACTGGTATCAGGTGCTGGTGTTCACCCGCACCAAGCACGGTGCCAACCGTCTGGCGGAAAAGCTGGACAAGATCGGCATCCCGGCAGCGGCCATTCACGGCAACAAGAGCCAGAATGCCCGCACCCGCGCGCTGGCCGATTTCAAGAGTTCCACCCTGCAAGTGCTGGTGGCCACCGATATTGCCGCCCGTGGCCTGGATATCGACCAGCTGCCGCATGTGGTCAACTTCGAATTGCCCAATGTGCCGGAAGACTATGTGCACCGTATCGGCCGTACCGGCCGTGCCGGCAGCCCGGGCGAAGCGGTATCGCTGGTGTGCGTGGACGAGTTCAGCTTCCTGCGTGATATCGAAAAGCTGACCAAGCAATCCATTGCCCGCTTTACCGTGCCCGGTTTCGAGGCCGACCTGAACGTGAAGCCGGAACCCATCCCGATGGGTGGCAACAGCGGTCGTGGTGGCCGTGGCCAGGGTGGTGGCGGTCGTCAGGGGCAGGGTGCACGCCAGGGCCAGGGTGCCGGCAAGCCGCGGCACGAGCAGCAAGCCAAGCCCACCGGCCATGGGCATCGCAGCCCGGCTGGCAATGGCAATACGCCGCGCAACAAGCCCGCGGCAGCGCGCCAGCAGGCCGCCGGCCAGCCGCAAGCCACCGCACGCCAGCCGCAAACCGCCAAGCCGGCCAGCGGCCAGCAACAGCAGCGTCGCAGCCAGCCGGCACGTCAGGT
Organism: Aquitalea sp.; assembly: GCA_019232735.1. Taxonomy (GTDB): domain Bacteria; phylum Pseudomonadota; class Gammaproteobacteria; order Burkholderiales; family Chromobacteriaceae; genus Aquitalea. The sequence continues at coordinate 2,888 of JAFANL010000265.1, forward strand.
CTCGGCATTGTTGTCTCCCACCAAGCGCTGATCCTGCGCTGGCAGGCAAGTCTCCAGTTGCGCAGACTTGCTGCTGCCCGCCGGGGCTCGTATGCTCAAGCATGCGCGTCCCGGCAATGATTCACATTTACAATACAACGTCATCAGGCCGGGACCGAAGCGGGGAAGTCTGGCGCAGTTGCGCCAGTGGCTAACGATTCGTGATACGGAGCAGGGCATGAGGCATTGGCTTGTGATGCATGCCGGCCGGGCATGGCCGTGGTGCGTCTGGTGTGCACTGCTGCCTGCCGTG
>JAFANL010000147.1 GCA_019232735.1 Aquitalea sp.
GACTGCAAGGCGGCAATGCGCGACTCCAGCGACGGGTGGCTGGACATCAGGCCCAGCAGGCCGGCGCCACCGGAGATGCCCGAGGCCGCCATGTTCTGCGGCAGCTCGCCGGCATGCACACCGCCCAGACGATGCAAAGCGGCAATCATCGGCTGCGGACTACCCAGCAGCTTCGCCGCACCGGCATCGGCACGGTATTCACGCTGACGCGAGAAATACATCACGATGAAGGAGGCCAGAATGCCAAACACGATTTCACACACGATGACGGTAATGAAGTAGCCGATGCCGGTGCCGCTGGACGATTGCTCATCGTTACGGCGCAGGAAGTTGTCCACCACATAGCCCACCACGCGGGCCAGGAAGAACACAAAGGTATTCACCACGCCCTGGATCAGTGTCAGCGTCACCATGTCGCCGTTCTGGATATGGGCGATTTCGTGGGCCAGCACCGCCTCCACCTCCTGCTCTGTCATCGAGGACAGCAGTCCGGTGGACACCGCCACCAGCGAGTTCGACTTGCTGGCACCGGTGGCAAAGGCATTGGGCTCACCCTCGTAAACGGCCACCTCCGGCATCGGCAGACCGGCGCGGTCCGCCAGCTTGCGCACGGTAAACAGCAGCCAGCGTTCGGTTTCATTACTTGGCTGATCGATCACGCGGGCACCGGTACTCCACTTGGCCATGGTCTTGGACAACAGCAGGGAGATGAAGGCACCGCCAAAGCCCATCAGCGCGGCAAAGGCCAGCAGGCTGCCCATGTTCAGGCCGCCGGCGGTGATGAAGCGGTTGATGCCCAGCAGCTGGGCGGCAATGCTCAGCACCAGCATCACCGCGATATTGGTGGCGATCAGCAGGATCACGCGTTTCATGATCAATCCTCTCTGTGGTGTTGGTGGCTGACCTGCCACATGGCAGATCAGTTAAGTCGGATGCTGCATGATAGACATTCCTGATCCACGAAAAAATCAAATAAAATAGTAATATCCATCCAATTTTTTCGAATCATCATGTTCAATAATCTCAACTACAAGCATCTGCATTACTTCTGGGCAGTGGCACGGGCCGGCAGTGTCACGGCCGCCGCGCAACAGCTGGGCATGAGTGCCCAGACCGTGAGCGGGCAGATTTCGCGGCTGGAGCAAAGCATAGGCCGGGCGCTGTTTACCCAGCAGGGCCGTGGACTGGTGCTGACCGAAGCGGGGCGTATGGCGCAGACCTACGCCGACCGCATCTTCCAGCTGGGTGAGGAGTTGCAGGAAATGCTGGCCGACGAGCAGCTGGACCAGACCCTGCGCCTGAGCAGCGGCATCAGCGACGTGCTGCCCAAGAGCATTGCCTACCGACTGCTGCAACCGGCCCTGGCCCTGCCGCAGCGGCTGCGCCTGCACTGTACAGAAGGCACGTTTGACCAGCTGCTGCACGAACTGGCCAGCCACAGCCTGGATGTGGTGCTGGCCGACCGCCCGGCACCGGCTGCCGGCCAGCAAGCCATGCAGTCCTATCTGCTGGCCCGCTGTCCGGTGATGATCTTCGCCACCCCGGCGCTGGCGGCCCGCTACCAGGCGGGTTTCCCGCACAGCTTGCAGCGTGCGCCACTGCTACTCCCCAGCCGCGACAATGTGCTGCGCGCGCAGCTGGAGCACTGGCTGGACGAGCGCGGCATCCGGCCGGAGATTGTCGGCGAATTCAAGGACGGCGCCTTGCTGCAAACGTTTGGCGAACAGGGTGCCGGACTGTTTCCCGCCCCCGCCTTTTCCGCGGCGGATGTGACGGACAACGGCAGGCTGCATCTGCTCGGTAAGGTGGAAGGCGTGGCCGAGCAATATTACGCCATCGCCAACCGGCGTAAATTGCAGCACAAGGCAGTTCAGGCGATGATTCAGTCAGCCCTTGCCACGTGAAGCCCACTGGGAAAAAGCCATTCAAGCAAAGGAATCTTCCCAAGACTGTCGAACCTTTTGTATATCAGCAAGGTCTGATTTTTCATGACAAGGTGTAGCACTGCGTGTCGAACCCCGGCCTGCTGCCCTCAGGGCCGGACCACGCACCCATGCCGCACCGACCGACCGATCGATATCGACTGAATGAGCCATTTGCCCAAACCCACTCTTGATTCCATTTTCCAAAGCCTCTGCCAGGGCCATTGCACCACGGCCACCGCACTGGCCGACCTGGTGCGCAGCCTGCGTCCGGACAGCGCCGACAATGGCGAGCAGGCAGTCATGAATATACGGGCGCTGGCCTGGCTGCTGGAACACCACCCGGAATACCGCCAGGTACTGCGCACGGCCCTGCTCGACTTGCTGACGCAGACCCGGCAGATTCCGCTGTATACCGAATCCGGCATTCTGGCCAATACCGGCTTTTTTACCACCCTGTCCAAGCGCGTGGGGGAAAGGCTGCTGCCCATGCCAACGCGCGAAGATTCGCTGCAAGACCGTTTTGGCCGCCTGTTCCGCTGGCAGCAGGATCATGTCTGGCTGGCTGGCATCCCCGACGCCACCTGGCAGCAGCTGTGGCAAGCCATGGCCTGGCAGGAGGAGCAACAGCGTGGCGGCTGGGTGCAAACCCGCCTGCAAATGCTGGAGGCGGTGCAAATCCTGTCGGCCAGGGTCACCGCCATTGGCCTGGAGCCGGAACTGGTGCGGGTCTATCCGGATATCGAGCGCTTCGAATCGCCCTTCCTGCATCTGAACGCCGCCGTGCTCAGCTATGCCGACAGCTATCGCCAGGCACTGGCCGACAGCGCGCCACCGGCCGAGGATGACAAGCATGTGCTCGTCCTGCTGGATCAGTGCGAGGAAATCCTGGGCAAGATACGCAAGAACGCCTCGCGCAATGGTATTTCGGTCGATCTGACCTACCAGGCACAACGCCTGCTGCAAAGCCTGAACCGGCTGCGTGCCCTGCTGGCATTGCTGGAGCCGGAGCATGATCCGGCGCAAAACCCGGCCCTGTTTCACCTGATTGTGGATTTCGCCCGGGCAGAAAACCGCAAGTACAGCGTCAGCGATGTGTTCAAGTCCAATACCGAGCTGTTGGCGCTGCAGGTTACCGAACATGCCGGCCGCCACGGCGAACACTATATTGCCGAATCACGCCGCGAATGGGGTGGCATGGCCAGGGCGGCCATGGGCGCCGGACTGATCGTGGGCGTGATGGCGCTGATCAAGCTGCTGCTGGCACAAGCGCACCTGCCGCTGCTGTGGGAGGGCTTGGCCTATGGTTTCAACTACGCCATCGGCTTCATCATCGTGCAGCTGCTGCACTTCACCATTGCCACCAAGCAACCGGCCATGACGGCCGCGCGCATTGCCGCCGCCTTGCATCAACAGGAAAAGAGCGGCGCCAGGGTGGCACTGGATGAACTGGCCGATCTGGTGGTCAAGGTCATGCGCACCCAGTTCATCGCCATTCTGGGCAATGTGCTGCTGGCCATTCCCACCGCCGCCATCATCGCCTTCGCCTGGCAGGCCATGTTCGACCAGCCGGTGGTCAGCACGGAAAAGGCGCAACACCTGCTGCACGATCTGGACCCGTTGACCAGCCTGGCCCTGCCGCATGCCGCCATTGCCGGGGTGTATCTGTTTTTGTCGGGACTGATTGCCGGCTACTACGACAACAAGGCCATCTACCGTCGCATTCCGGAGCGGCTGGCCGCCCATCCGCTGCTGAACCGGCTGCTGGGGCAGCATCGCGCCTGGAAGCTGGGCCATTATGTGGAACACAATCTGGGCGCGCTGGCCGGCAACTTCTATTTCGGCCTGTTCCTCGGCCTGACCGGCACGCTGGGCATCATGCTGGGGCTGCCGCTGGATATCCGGCACATCACCTTTTCCGCGGCCAACCTGGCCTTCGGCATGGTCACGCTGGGCTTCCAGCTGCCACTAGGCATGATGGCCTTTTACTGCGGCGGCGTCGCCCTGATCGGCCTGACCAATCTGGCGGTCAGTTTCAGCCTGGCGCTGTGGGTGGCACTGCGTTCACGCAAGCTGAGCGGCCGCCAGGTGTTGCCACTGCTGCCGCTGCTGCTCAAGCGTTTTGTGCGCCAGCCCTTGCAGTTTTTCATCCCGCCCGCCGCACCATCCACGGCGGAGGATGCCGCGGCGCAGGACAAGCCTGCCGGGCAATAAGAGTCGGGCTCAGCCGGGGCGGCGCCAACGCTGGCTACGCTGACCCAGCAGCCGTTCCAGCAAGGAAAGCAGCAGGGATACGCCGGCTGAACTGAGCACCACCAGACTGGCCATGGCCGCCGCGGCAGCGGTATCACCGGCATCATCCATGGTGATGATGGAGACCGCCGCCAGGCTGTGTTCTGGCGTCATGATGAAGATCAGCGCCGACAGCGTGGTCATGGCCGAAACAAACAGGAAGCGCGCCACGTCCACCAAGGCCGGCAGACACACCGGCAGGCTCACCCGCCACAGCGTCACCCAGAACGGCACTTTCAGCGAGGCTGCCACGGCTTCGAATTCGCCATCCAGCTGTTTGAGCGCCGTGGCCGCTGTCAGATGGGCGGTGGTATAAAAATGGGCCACGCAACACAGCACCATCAGGCCCAGGCTGCCATACCAACCCTGCAAGGGATTGGCGGGGTGATTGAAAAAGAAGACATAGCCCAGGCCCAGCACCAGGCCCGGCACCGCCATCGGCAGCATGGCCAGAAAACGCAGTACGCCACGTCCCAACGCCGCACCCGGTAATTTCTCACACACATAGGCCCCGACAAACACCAGCACGCTGCCCAGCAAGGCCGTGGCACTGGCCAGCTGCAGGCTGTTGACATAGGCCGCCCAGCCGCCGCCATCCACCATGTCAAACTGGTAATGCAGCAGGGTAAGGTCCATCTGGTAGGGCCAGTAGCGGATGAAGGAAGCCGCCACCCCCACGCCCAGCAGGCTGAGCAGCAACAGGGAGATGGCCAGCAGCAACAGCAGGGCTACGCCATCACGCCAGCAGGAGGCCGCGGGTGAAAAAGGCTGCGCCCTGGCCGTCAGTGCGGCCTGCTGCCGCCTGGCCATGCGCCGCTCCACCATGCAGGACAGGATGGCAGGCAACAGCAACAGCAGGCCCACCACCGCCCCACGCGGGAAGTTCTGTTGCCCGACCACCTGCTTGAAAGCTTCCACGGCCAGCACATTGAAATCGCCCCCCACCACCTTGGGCACGCCAAAATCGGTCAGCACCAGGGTCAGCACCACCAAGGCAGCCGAAACCAGTCCATAACGCACGCCCGGCAGGGTGATGGTGAAGAATTGCCGTAGCGGGCTGGCACCCAGCACCCGTCCGGCCTCGTATAGACGGCCATCGGCAGCAGACAGGGCCGTCATGATGATCAACAGTGCATGGGGAAAGGTATAGAACAACTCGCCCAGTACCACGCCCCAGAAACCATAGATATTGCCACCATGCAGCCAGCCCTTGAGCAGGCCTTGGTTACCAAACAGATACACCAGCGAAATGGCCGGCATCAGCGACGGTGCCAGCAAGGGCGACAAGCCGATCTGCCGCCACAGCCCCCGCCCCCACAGCCGACTGCGCAGCAAGGCCCAGGCAAAGACGAAGGCCAGCGGTACCACCAGCGCGGTCACGGTGACACCCAGTTGCAGGCTGTTGCTGCAGGCACGCATCAGGCCGGGAGAATCCAGCACCTGCAGCAGATTGCGCAGGCCGACAAAGCCGCCATCGCCATCCTGTACCGCCTTGGCAAAAATGAACAAGAGCGGCAGGCCAAGGCCCAGCATCAGGATGAGCACCAGCAGCCACACCAGCACGGCAGCCACTCTCGCCTCGCCACTCACACTGCTGCGCTGCGGTAGCCAGCGCCATACCATGCTCAGCATGAGGCCTCTCCCGCAAAGGCCAGCAAGCGGTCGGCCGGCAGTTCCAGCGGCACGATCTCACCGGGAACCAGCGGCTGACGATCCAGCATGCCGGGGCAGACTTCGGCATACAGCACCTGTCCCGGCATGCCTTCCGGCAACAGGCGGATGCGGGTCATGGCTCCGCCAAAACTGATATTGTCCACCCTGGCCAGCACGGTATTGCGGGCATTTTCCCAGCGCGGTTTGATGATGACGTCCTCCGGGCGCAGGAAGAGCTGCAGCGACTGCTGCGCTGGCAGTGGCTGTGCCAATTGCAAGGTGTGATGCCCTGCCCGTACCTGCTGCGCTCCGATTGCACTGGCCGACAACCAGTTGGCCTCGCCAACGAATTCGGCCACAAAACGGCTGCCGGGCTGGCGGTAGATTTCGGCAGGCGTACCGATCTGCTCGATGCGGCCGGCATTCATCACCACCACGCGGTCGGCAATGGCCAGCGCCTCTTCCTGATCATGGGTCACCATCAGCGTGGTCACACCCAGCCGTTGCTGCAGGCCCTTGAGTTCTTCGCGCAGCTTGTCGCGCACGCGGGCATCCAGTGCCGACAGGGGCTCATCCAGCAGCAGCAAGCCTGGCGATGTGGCCAGCGCCCGCGCCAGTGCCACCCGCTGTTGCTGGCCGCCGGACAGTTGTGCCGGATATTTGTCTTCGGCACCGGGCAGGCCCACCATGTCCAGCAACTCGCGCACGCGCTGGCGTTGCCGCTGTTTGTCATGCCGTGGCTGCAGACCATAGGCGATATTGGCAGCCACGTTCAGATTGGGAAACAAGGCATAACTCTGGAACACGATGCCGTAATCGCGCTGGGCCGGTGCCGCGCGGGTGATATCGCGCGATTGCAGGGCAATGCTGCCGCTATCGGGCAGGTCCAGCCCGGCGATCAGGCGCAACAAGGTGGTCTTGCCACAGCCGGAAGGCCCCAGCAGACAGACAAACTCCCCCTTGCGGATGGAAAGCGAGACATTATCGAGCGCGGTAAAGCTGCCAAAACGACGGCCAAGGCCGGACATGGTCAGGTGATCGCTCAAGCCGTTTTCGGCCGGTTTCATGGCAAACTCCTCGCACTGCAACAGGGCTGCAGGCAGCCATGCGACAGGACGGTCAGAACAGTCATACGGGGAAGGGGCTAGATCTGGTCCAGGCGGGTGCCATTGCAAGCAAACGACACCGGAAGTCGGGTGACTGCCAGTGTCGGCTTGCTCAGACCAGCGGTGCTGGATCGCGACCGGGATCAGCTCTTGGGCGCGGCCTTGCTTTCATAGCGGCGCGACCATTCCTGCAGGATGGCCTCACGATTCTTGGCGGCCCAGGCAAAGTTGTTCTTGCTCAGACGCTTGGCGTAATCGGCCGGAATATACGGGTTCTGCTTGGCCACACCCGGCATGGCCAGGACCGCGTAGTTCTTTTCATACAGCTGCATGGCCGTCAGGCTGACCGAGAAGTCCGCCAGCTTTTTGGCAGCTGCCAGATTCTTGCTGCCTTTCAGGATGGCGGTTGCTTCCAGATCCCAGCCCAGCCCTTCCTTGGGATAGACCAGATCGATGGGCGCACCCTTTTCTTTCAGCTCGGCACCACGGTATTCAAAGGAAATACCGATGGGGTACTCCCCCGCAGCCGCCATCTTGCAGGGCTTGCTGCCGGAGTGGACGTACTGGGCCATGTTGACGTGCAGCTTGTCCATGTAATCCCAGCCGCTTTTCTCGCCCATCATCTGCAGCCAGGCGGAAACGTCCAGATAGCCGGTCCCCGAGGAGGCCGGGTGCGGCATCACGATCTGACCCTTGTAGATGGGCTTGGTCAGATCGGCCCAGCTTTCCGGCTTGGGCAGGCCTTTCTTGGCAGCCTCCACGGTATTGAAGCAAATGGTGGCCGCCCACACGTCCATGCCGGTCCACTTGGGCGGGTTGGCCTTGTCGACGAACTGCTTGTTCAGTTTTTCCACGCCCTTGGGAGCATACGCCTGCAGCATGCCTTGCTGATCCAGAATCATCAGGCTGGTGGCCGCCAGGCCCCATACCGCATCGGCTTGCGGATTATTCTTTTCCGACAACAGCTTGGCGGTGATCACACCAGTGGATTCGCGCACGAAGCGCAGTTCCACATCCGGATTGGCCTTCTCGAAAGCCTCCTTGTAATCCTTCACCTGATCGGCCTCCAGCGCGGTATACACCGTCAAGGTGGTGGCCGCCTGTGCCAGCGGTGCCATCAGGCCCGAACAGGCCAGACCAAGCCATACTGCCATCTGCTTTTTCATCATCACGACTCCATTGATTTAGACGTATAGACAAATTTACCGGCACTCCAAGGCTTAGCGGCCAGTCATTGGCGACCATGATGACCGGCATCAGTGACAAGTCAGTTAAACGGAAATGAAACTTGTCTTGCGTCGCTAGACCTTTCCGGGAAGCCATCCCAGGCGATGCCAATGCCATAAGTCATTCAGATGAAAAGGCTTTTCCCTGGCCGTCGCGAACGCCTGCGGTATAAACTGCGGGTATCGGAACCCGCCACCTGACTTCATGCCTCTGCGCCGCGTACTTAACAGCATCATCACCCGCTTGCTGATCCTGGTGATCAGCCTGGCTGTACTGGGCGCAGTGGCACGCTATTACGCACTTGGTCACTTTCTGCGGCAGGACATGAGCACGGTGGTGGAAGAACAGCAATTGTCACTGACCAGCTATATCGCCAGGGACATTGACGACAAACTCACCCAGCGCCAGACCCTGATCAGCCGTATGGCCAGCGAATGGACCTGGAAAAAGCTGCCACCACCCGCGCAGCTTCAGCAGTGGCTGAGCCAGCAATATCACTACCAGACCCTGTTCAGTGGCGGCCTGTTCATTACCGACACCCATGGCCAGGTGATCGCCGACTTTCCCGTGATGCCGGGGCGGATGGGTAACAACTATCGGCAACACGATTACATCCGCGCATCGCTGCAGGGACGCAGCCTGATCGGCAGCCCAACCCTGGATCCGGGCCTGATCATGCCGACCTTGCCGGTGTCCACGCCCTTGTTGAACCATGACATGCAGCAGGTGGGCGTGCTGGTGGGCATGACCACGCTGGCCGCTCCCGGATTCCTCGACCTGCTGCAGAAAACCCGCATCGGCCTTGGTCAGGCTGGCTTCTGGCTGGTATCGCCACGCGACAACCTGTTCGTTGCCGCCACGCAGAGCGAAATGCGCTTGCAGCCACTGCCGCCCCGCGGCAGCCACCCGATGCTGGATCGGGCACTGGATGGCTATCGTGGCAGCGGCATCAGCCACAATGCACAGGGAGAGGAAGAAGTCGTCTCGGCCGCCTCGGTTGCCAGCACCGGCTGGTTTGTCATGGCCCGGCTGCCAGCCAGCACGGCCTTTGCCACCGTGGCCCACGTACAGGGATTCGCCACCTGGACGGCCTGCCTTTCCGTACTGGCCTTTATCCTGCTGGCCGGCACCGGCATGGTGCTGATACTGCGGCCACTGTCACACGCGGCAAGCACGGCACAAGCCATGACCCACAATACCTTGCCACTGGCCCCCCTGCCCGTCCCACGCAATGATGAAGTGGGAAATCTGCTGACCGCCTTCAATGGCCTGCTACGCAAGCTGCATGTCCAGCAAGCCGAGCTGGAAAGACTGGCACATCATGACAGCCTCACCGGCCTGCCCAACCGCCTGCTGCTGACCGATCGCCTGCGCCTAGCGCTGGCACAGGCCAAACGCCATGGCAGCCAATTGGCCATTCTGTTCATGGATCTGGACGGGTTCAAATCCATCAACGATCAGGCCGGCCATGAAGCCGGTAATGATGCCCTGTACATTCTGGCCCAGCGCCTGCAAAGCTGTATTCGTGAAACCGACACCCTGGCACGCATAGGCGGGGATGAGTTCGTACTGCTGATGTGCAATCTGGATGAGCACGCTCTGGAAGCCTGCCAGACCGTGGCCGATAAATGCATTGCCACCATCCACCAACCCCTGCGCCTGAACGGTGGAACTTTCCAGCTAGGTATTTCCATTGGTCTGGTGCTGGCCAAGGCCAGCAGCACCGTCGACTCCCTGCTGCAAGAGGCCGATCAGGCCATGTATCTGGCCAAGCATGCCGGCGGTAATTGCCTGATACGCAACTAGCCGCTCCCCTTGCAGTGCAGCATCGGCAGCGCCACGCTCCCTCCATGCCCCGGTCCGGCTTGACCTCGATCAACACGCCAGGGCCAGTGTTGCTTTTTGCTTGCTTTTCACCATTAAATAAAAAATAACCTGGTGATAACACTGCAGTAACAAACAACAATGGTGAATAAGCCCGTCACGGCCTCCATATACTACGAAATATCCCACCAGGGACTGGGCAATATCCTGCGGCAATCCCGGGCGTTCTTCCTGCCGCCGCGTACCTCTTGCCCGGACGACAGCCACGGTGCCACCACACGGTGATCTGTAGTGCGGCACCTGCACTGTTCGTCCACCAGTTCCATGACGTTTGCTGTTGCTTCCATCCAATAAACAGAAGGAGACGGTAATGTTGATCGGTGTTCCCAAGGAAATAAAAAACCACGAGTATCGTGTGGGTCTCACCCCTGCCGGCGTGCGCGAACTGGTCGCTCAGGGCCACAAGGTGCTGGTGCAGACCCAGGCTGGACTGGCCATCGGTTTTACCGACGAGCAATACATTCAGTCCGGTGCCTCGATTGCCTCCTCGGCTGACGAAGTGTTTTCCAAGGCCGAGATGGTGGTGAAAGTCAAAGAGCCGCAGCCGGTGGAATGCCGCATGCTGCGCCCCGGTCAGATCCTGTTTACCTATCTGCACCTGGCTCCGGACCCGGAGCAAACCAAGCTGCTGGCCGAATCCGGCGCGGTGGCCATTGCCTATGAAACGGTGACCGACGAGCGCGGTGGCCTGCCGCTGCTGGCACCGATGTCGGAAGTGGCCGGACGCATGGCCATACAGGCCGGCGCCCATGCACTGGAAAAAGCCCAGGGCGGCCGTGGTGTGCTGCTGGGTGGCGTACCGGGCGTGGCACCGGCACGCGTGGTGGTGATCGGCGGTGGCGTGGTCGGCCTGAATGCCGCACGCATGGCCGCCGGGATGGGCGCGGATGTCACCATCCTGGACAAGTCGCTGCCGCGACTGAAAGAAATCGACATGGTGTTCGGTGGCCGCATCAAGACCCTGGTCTCCAATACCGCCAATATTGACGAATCCATCCGCGAAGCCGACATGGTGGTCGGTGCGGTACTGATTCCGGGTGCCGCAGCACCCAAGCTGGTCACCCGCGCCATGCTGGGCAATATGAAGCCCGGTGCGGTGCTGGTCGACGTGGCCATCGATCAGGGTGGATGTTTTGAAACCAGTCGTGCCACCACCCACCAGGACCCCATCTACGTGGTGGATGGCATTGTCCACTACTGTGTGGCCAATATGCCGGGCGGCGTGGCACGTACCTCCACCCAGGCACTGAACAATGCCACCCTGCCCTTTACCCTGGAACTGGCCCACAAAGGCTGGCGTCAGGCCTTGCTGGACAACCCGCACCTGCGCAACGGCCTGAACGTGTGCAATGGCAAGATCACCTACAAGGCCGTCGCTCAGGACCTGGGCTACTCCTATGTGGACCCGGTCGAGGCCATCAAGGCCGCCATGTAGGCAACACGGGCAGTAAGTCGCAGCCATTCCCCAGGCGGAGCACCGGTTTGACGGGCTCCGCCTGTTTGTTTCTATTGCCGCAGCAAGGCCAGCAACTGCTCGCCAGCCACCGCCAGTTCGCCGTCATTGTGCAATACCGTACACCCTGCGGGTGGCTGGAAGGCCTCGGCCTCGCGCAATCGGGCTTCGATCTGCTGTGCACTTTCCCTCCCGCGCGCGGCCAGCCGGGCCGCCCGCAGCGCGGGGCTGGCGGTAATCCACACCGCTTGCAACTGCGGCAGCAACAACTGGGCCTGCGGCAAGGCCGCGCGTGAACCACTCACCACCACGGTCAAGCCCTTCTCCAGCCAGCTGAGCACCTCCACCCCCAGCGCATAGTGCAAGGCATTGCGCTGCCAGCACAGGGCAAAACAACCGTCCCGCTGACGCTGGCGAAATTCCGCAGTGCTGAGTGCAATATGATTTTCGCCGCCGGCATCGGCCGGACGGGTAATGTAGCGATGGGCAAACACCACGCCGGACTCAGCCGGCAAATGCTGGCGGACATAAGCCAGCAGGCTGTCCTTGCCGGCCGCCGATGGCCCCATCACATACCACAGCCGGCCGGCATCATGCGACATGGCGCACCTCGCCATTGAAACCACAATGCGCCAGGTAGCGGAAGGTCGCCCCGGGCCCGTCTTCGACAAACAGGGCCAGCCCTTCCACGGTCAGCGGTGGCAAGGCGGCGAAATGACGCTCGGCCCCCTGCTGCAGCCATTGCGCTTCGGTCTCCGCCTCCAGCGCGTCGCTCAGGGTAAAGTGACAACGGTACTGCTCGAAGACATAGGGATAGCCCCAGCGCTGCTGCAAGTCTTGCTGGCGCGCATCCAGGCCCATGCGCGGGCGTGAGGCTTGCTGCCGGTCGGCCATGGTCTCCAGCGCCACCACGCAGCTGGTGGCCAGCTCATCCAGCTGCGCGCAGTCCTGGCGGGGGCGCAGCGCCAGGAAATCCCCCAGCCGTGCAATCTGCAGGGGCAAATCAAATGGCTGGAAGCGCTGGGCCAGCAGGGACAACTGCTGCAACAGCATGGCCTGGCTGACCCCAGCGGCCGGGGCAAACGGTGCTTTCAGGGTGGCATGCCAGCCATAGCGTGCCGGCTGCCGGGTCAGCGCCTCCATGCGCTCGGCACTAATGCCTTCCACCAGCGGCTGACACACCGCCACATCGCTGGCAGCATCCTGTCCCAGCCAGCTACAGCCCGCCCGCCACCAGCGGCTCTCCGGCAAGGGCGCCAGATAAACGGCATAGCGCATTACTGATCCTCCATCACCAGTTGCACCAGATCACCGTTGAAGCAGGTGATGCCGTACTGTACCGGGCGGCCCTGCAGATCAACGTTCAGCGACTTGACATGCAATACCGGCCGGTTCTTGGGGATGCCCAGATAATCGACCACCTCGCTGTCCGGCAGACGTGCGGTGACCCGGGTAAAGCGGCGGGTGTAGTCTGCGATGCCAAACTGCTGCAGGGTGCGCGTGACCGAGCGCTGCTGCTGGTAGATGGCGGGTAGATCGGGGAAACGCTCGGCAGGGAAAAACATGGTGCTGTAGTCCACCACCCGGTTTTCCACCCGGCTGAGCGTCTTGATGCGGAACAGCGTGGCACCGGGGCTCACCCCCAGCAGCTCGGCCAGTTCGGCATTGGCCGGCAAGCTGTCGCTGGCCAGTACATCGACATCCGAGCTGCGATTCTGCCTGGCCATATTCTGCGAAAAACGCGTGCGCTTGCTGATGGCGTAATCGATGGCATTGTCCTGCACAAAGGTGCCGCGCCCCTGTTCCACCCGCAACAGGCCACGCTCCACCAGGGTGGCAACTGCACGGCGAATGGTGTGACGATTGACCCGGAAGCGCTCTGCCAATTGCAATTCGGTGGGTAGCTGCTCGCCCGCCTGCAACTGACCGCAGGCAATTTCTTCGGCCAGGCTGCCTTCAATCTGACGCCACACGGCCACCCCTGAACCTCGTTCAATCATGATTTCCCCTCTGCGCCCCAGTTCGTCTAGCTGCGCAATCCAAGCTTCACAAAAACTTCACGCTCACATGCTGTTCACTCAACACGTGTCGCCATTATGATGCGGTTGTCTATACGTTTATATGAATTTTTCTTGAAACCCATACAGGTTCACCACCAACATGGACATCATGACAAGACAACACTGGCTCGGCCTGCTGGCCAACAGCCCGGCCACACGTCTGGCCGAGCTGCTGCAGCCGCATCTGCCCGCGCCAACGGCAATCAGCTGGCTGCGCCATGCCCAGACCGGGCTGGTCATGCTGCAAGGTCGCAGCGGCGGCAGTGGTAGCCGCTTCAATCTGGGTGAAATCAGCGTCAGCCGCGCCAGTTGCCAGATTGGCGGCCTGCTGGGGCACGGCTGGGTGCGTGGCAGTGATGGTACGCACGCCGAACTGATCGCTCAGGCCGATGCGCTGTTGCAAGACCCGCAGCATGCTCCGGTCTTGCAGCAGGTATTGCAAACACTGCAGCAGGAACTGTCGGCCCGACGCGCACAGCGCGCCCGCGAGACGGCGGCCAGCAAGGTGGAGTTCTTTACCATGGTCAGGGGGGAGTAATGCTACAGCCGGCTTTTGACAATATGGTGCATGACAGCCAGCGCATGTTCCGTCACATCCTGACCGCACTGGCCGAACCCCTGCTGCCGCAGGACTTGCCACAGCTGCCACCGGCCCTGCCCGGGCTGCTGCCCGCTACGGCGGCCGTGTTGTACACCCTGATCGATCAGGACGTCACCCTGTGGGCACCAGCACTGCCGGACAGCACGGTGGCCAGCCTGCGCTTTCACTGCGGGCTGCAACTGGCAGCGCAGGCGGAACAGGCCGATTTCATCCTGCTCCCCCTGGGCAGCACGCTGCCACCCCTGGCCAGCCTGCAGGCAGGCAGCGCCGAATATCCGGACCGCTCGGCCACCCTGCTGCTGGAAGTCGCCGATTTCACCATCGACCAGGTCGAGGCCAGCGGCCCCGGCATTGCCGGCAGTCGGCGCTTTGGTGCCGGGCAATTACCGGCCGGATTCTGGGCGCAATGGCAGGCCAATCATGCCCGCTTTCCGCTGGGCGTGGATGTGCTGCTGATTTCCGCCAGCCAGCTTGCCGGCTTGCCGCGCAGCACCCTGGTCAAGGAGGGTTGAGATGTATGTAGCAGTAAAAGGCGGAGAAACCGCCATTGCCCGATCCTGGGACTTGCTGGCAGCCGCGCGGCGTGGCGATCCGGCACAGCCGGAGCTGAGCCTGCAGCAGATACGCCAGCAAATGCGCCTGGCCGTGGCCAGGGTGATGCAGGAAGGCTCGCTCTATGATGAAGAACTGGCCGCGCTGGCACTGAAACAAGCAGCGGGCGACACGGTGGAAGCCGTCTTCCTGTTGCGCGCCTTCCGTACCACCCTGCCACGCTTTGCCAGCAGCCTGCCGCTGGACACCGCCGCCATGCGGGTGCGGCGCCGGGTATCCGGCACCTTCAAGGACATCCCCGGTGGACAGATCCTGGGCCCGACAGCGGATTACACCCAGCGCCTGCTGGACTTCTCCCTGACAGAAACCAGCCCGCCGCCACGGTGCCATCAGGCCGAAGACGGCCTGCCCTCCCCGCTCCCCACCGTGCTGGAAGTGCTGGCCGCCGAAGGGCTGATCGAAGCCGAACAGCCCCTGCCCGGCGACCCGGAACCGGCCGACCTGACCCGCCAGCCATTGATGTTCCCCGCAGACCGGCCCACCCGGCTGCAAAACCTGGCGCGCGGTGATGAGGGTTGGCTGCTGGGCCTGGCCTACTCCACCCAGCGTGGCTATGCCGAGAGCCACCCCTTTGCCGGCGAAATCCGCATGGGGGAAGTCAGCGTACTGGTCTGCCCGGAGGAGCTGGGTTTCGACATCAACATCGGCGAGATCACCCTCACCGAATGCCAGATGATCAACCAGTTTGCCGGTAGCAAGACGGCACCGCCGCAATTCACCCGTGGCTATGGCCTGAGCTTTGGCGAGGCCGAGCGCAAGGCCATGGCCATGGCACTGGTGGACCGCAGCCTGCGCGCCACCGAGCTGGGCGAAGCCGCCCACGCCCCGGCGCAGCAGCAGGAATTCGTGCTGTATCACAGCGACAATGTGGAAGCCTCCGGCTTTGTCCAGCATCTCAAGCTGCCGCACTACGTCGACTTCCAGGCCGAGCTGTCACTGATCCGTACCCTGCGGGCACAGACAGCCACGGCATCCCCCCTTGCCACGGAGGAAAACCATGACTGAAGCGCGCCCAGGCCAGTGGCAATACAACTTTGCCTTTCTGGACGAAAACACCAAGCGCATGCTGCGCCGCGCCCTGCTCAAGGCCGTGGCCATTCCCGGCTACCAGGTCCCCTTCGGCAGCCGCGAAATGCCGCTGCCCTACGGCTGGGGCACTGGAGGCATCCAGCTGACGGCCAGCATCATCGGTCAGCATGATGTGCTCAAGGTGATAGACCAGGGGGCGGATGACACCACCAATGCCGTCAACATCCGCCGCTTCTTTGCCCGGGTCACCGGGGTGGCCACCACCAGCCATACCACCGAGGCCAGCCTGATCCAGACTCGCCACCGCATCCCGGAAACCCCGCTGCGCCCCGGTCAGATCGTGGTGTTCCAGGTGCCGGAACCAGAAGCCCTGCGCACGCTGGAAGCCAGCGAAGTGGAAACCCGCAAGCTGCATGCCCATCAGGAATACGGCCTGATGCATGTCAAGCTGTATGAGGACATTGCCCGCTTCGGCCATATCGCCACCAGTTACGACTATCCGGTGATGGTCAACCAGCGCTATCTGGCCTCGCCCTCGCCCATTCCCAAGTTCGATAACCCCAAGCTGGACATGAGCCCGGCACTGCTGCTGTTCGGTGCCGGCCGGGAAAAACGGCTGTATGCCATTCCGCCCTATACCCGGGTGGAAAGCCTGGCCTTTGACGACCACCCCTTCAGCGTGCAGCGCTGGGAGCAGGCCTGCGCCCTGTGCGGCAGCCACGACAGCTATCTGGACGAAATCATCACCGACGATGCCGGTGCCCGGATGTTTGTCTGCTCCGATACCGATTACTGTCAGCAACAGCAGGAGGGCGTGGCATGAGCCAGCCAGTATTGAGCGTCAGCGGCCTGGCCAAGGACTATGGCAATGGCCAGGGCTGTTTCGACATCGATTTCGAACTGTATGCCGGTGAGGTGCTGTGCATTGTCGGCGAATCCGGTTCCGGCAAATCCACCCTGCTGTCCACGCTGGCAGGCCGCTTGCGTGCCGACAGCGGCAGCGTGCGCTTTTGCGACCGTGATGGCCGCCAACACGAGCTGACCGAGCTGGCCGAGGCCGAACGCCGTCGGCTGGCACGCAGCGAATGGGGCTTTGTCACCCAGCATGCCCGCGATGGTCTGCGCATGGGCGTATCGGCCGGTGCCAATGTCAGCGAGCGCTTGATGGCACTGGGCCAGCGCCATTACGGCCAGCTGCGCGAAACTGCCGCCCAGTGGCTGGAAAAGGTGGAAATCAGCCGCGAGCGGCTGGACGACAGACCCAGCGCCTTCTCCGGTGGCATGCAGCAACGCTTGCAGATTGCCCGCAACCTGGTCACCCAGCCCCGGCTGGTGTTCATGGACGAACCCACCGGCGGGCTGGATGTCTCGGTGCAGGCCCGCTTTCTCGACCTGTTGCGCCGGCTGGTCCACGACAGCGGCATCGCCGTCATCATGGTGACGCACGATCTGGGCGTGGCGCGACTGCTGGCCCAGCGCACCCTGGTGATGCAGCGTGGCCGGGTGGTGGAAGCCGGGCTGACCGACCAGATCCTGGACGATCCGCAACACCCTTACAGCCAGCTTCTGGTGTCTTCCATCCTGCAGGCCTGAAACCATGAATCTACTGATCGATGCGCGACAACTGAGCAAAACCTTTGTACTGCACCAGCAAGGCGGGCTGGCCTTGCCAGTGCTGTCCGATGTCTCACTGCAAGTGGCCGCCGGCGAATGCGTGGCGCTCACCGGCCCTTCCGGCGCGGGCAAGAGCACCCTGCTCAAGGCCCTGTATGCCAACTATCTGGTCGCAAGCGGCAGCATCCGCATTCGCCACCAGCAACAATGGGTGGACATGGCCACGGCACAAGCCCATGAAATCGCCGCCGTGCGCCGCCACACCATGGGCTATGTCAGCCAGTTCCTGCGGGTGATTCCGCGGGTGTCGGCACTGGACATCGTGGCCGAACCGCTGCTGGAATGGGGCTACTCGGCGCAGGAAGCCCAGCAGCAGGCCGGCGCATGGCTGGCGCGGCTGAACATCGGCGAACGGCTGTGGAGCCTGCCGCCAGCCACCTTCTCCGGTGGCGAGCAGCAGCGGGTGAATATCGCGCGCGGCATGATCGCCCCCCGCCCCATCCTGCTGCTGGACGAACCCACTGCTTCGCTGGATGCCGCCAACCGGGCAGTGGTCATCAGCCTGATGCGGGAGGCCCGCCAACGCGGTGCCGCCCTGGTGGGCATTTTCCATGATGAAGACACCCGTGATGCGGTGGCCAGCCGCATTTTCCAGGTGCCTCTGGCCCATGCCGGCCACGCCTGAGCAAGAAGGAAGGACGATGAAACGCATACTCAACAATGCCCGGCTGGTACTGGCCGATGGCCTCATCCCGTGCGGCGCGCTGGAAATCGACGCGGGACTGATCAGCGCCATCCATACACAAGCGCTGCCGCCACAGACGCCCGGCTGTGAGGACCTGAACGGCGACGACCTGCTGCCCGGTCTGGTGGAGATTCACACCGACAATCTGGAAAAACACCTGATGCCGCGCAATGGCGTGCTGTGGCCCATGCTGCCCGCCGTCGTTACCCACGATGCCCAATGCGTGGCCGCTGGCATCACCACGGTATTCGATGCACTGGCGGTGGGCGATCTGGAAGGGGAAAGCGTGCGTCTGGACACCCTGCACACTGCTTTTGCCGCCATCGTCCAGGGCATGGAGCAAGGCGTGTTTCGCGCCAGCCACCTGTTCCACCTACGCTGCGAGCTGGCTTATCCCGGCCTGCTGGACGAACTGTCACCGCTGATCGGCCACCCCGCGGTGCGGCTGGTATCGGTCATGGACCACACCCCGGGCCAGCGCCAGTACCGCGATATCGGGCAATACAAGAAGTATTACGGCAAGAAAAAAGTGGGCTGGGATGACGACACCTTTCTGGCCGCCGTGGCGCAACGTCAGCAGATGCAGCAACAATATGCCGGCAAGCACAAGCACAGCGTGGTGGCGCTGGCCCGTCAGCATGGCATCCCGCTGGCCAGCCATGATGACACCGACCCGCAGCACATTGCCGAGGCGGTGGCGGATGGCGTGGCGATCTCGGAATTTCCCACCACCCTGTCTGCGGCACAGGCGGCGCATCAGCACGGGCTGCACACCGTGATGGGCGCACCCAATGTCGTGCGCGGCGGCTCGCATTCCGGCAATGTTGCGGCACTGGAGCTGGCACAGCATGGCTTGCTGGATATCCTGTCGTCCGACTATGTGCCGGCCAGCCTGTTACACGCGGCCTATCTGCTGGTGGAACAAGCCGGCTGGAGCCTGCCGCGGGCCATCGCCACCGTCAGCCTCAACCCGGCCCGCGCCGTGGGGCTGCATGACAGGGGCCAGATTGCCATCGGCCAGCGTGCCGACCTGATCCAGGTACGCCGCCATGCCGAGGTGCCACTGGTGCAGCAAGTGTGGAATGCCGGACGCCGGGTATTCTGAACAGCCGGCGCCGGGCTCGGGGCTGTCTGCTGACGAGCACACAAAAAAACCGCTGTCCCTGATGGGTAACAGCGGTTTTCTCATCCGGCAGGCGCTGCCGGAACATGCAAAGCTTGGCTGTTATTCGGCCAGCAGCTTCTGCACCACATCGACATAGCCCTGTTTGGCGTCATCGCCGGACATGCCCTTGAGCTTGTCCCAGGCGTCGTACTTGGCGCGGTTGATGAAATCCATCATGCCAGGGCGCTCGCCGCTGACATCGCCTTCGCTGGCTTGCTTGTACAGTGCATACAGCTGCAGCAGGGTCTGGTTGTCCGGACGCTCGGACAGCGAGGTAACATCGGCTTGGGCCTGGGCGAACAGGGTGTTCAGATCAGACATGCTTCTTCCTTCGTGAATAGGTCTGCAATAGCGGTATGTTCCGCTGTACTGGGCAGGACGGCTGTCCTGCATCCGGCGCTGCCGGACTGGCTGAATTTAGCATGAAATGCCAGCGCCTGCTTGCCACGCCAGCCATTCAGTTGTCTGGCGACGGCTGCGTATCGCCCCCTTGTTGCGGGCCGATATGGATGACCTTGAAACTTTTGACTGGCTGGCCATCGCGGATGGCCGGATAGAAACGGGCGCTACGGAATATCTCCAGCAAGGGCGCTTCCACCCCGGCGGGACGGGCCGATACCAGCTGCACCGCATCCACCGTGCCCTGTTCGTTGATATAGATCCTCAGGTTGACGTCAACTTCGTCCATGCCCACGCCATAGGGCGCCACCAGCTGGATCGGCAACTGTTCCAGTGCCAGCACGTCCAGCTGCGGGGCGGCATAGTAGAAATCCAGCCCCAGCTGCTGGGCTGCGCTATCCGTTGCGGCCGACTCGGCATTGACCGGCATCGGCAACGTCGTTGCCGCATCGGCAAGCGATGGTGCAGGCGCCGATGGCAGCGCTGCACTGGCCGGCACCGCGCTGGCATCGTGATGCAGCACACTGCGGCCGCGCGGCTGTTGCAGCACCCGCGCGACCTGTTCCGATGAGTGGGGTCGGGTCGCTGGGGGCGGACGGATCATCCGCGCTGCCTCGGCATGCGGCCGGGCCGGATGGGTGGTGCTCAGCCGTACCGAGAGGGTCTGCGGCTGACCATGCAGGCTGCCGGCCAGCGGCAGCCGCATGAACAGCGGCGCATGCAGCAACAGGGACAGGCTGAGCGTCAGCATCAGGCGGTCCGCCTCTGACAAGGCCGCCCA
>JAFANL010000148.1 GCA_019232735.1 Aquitalea sp.
CACAGCAACAACCGGCCCGACCTCCTGCACAAGGAAGCCGGGCCGATTGTCTTCAGGAATGTTATCCTCCTGCTGCCTTTGCCGACAGGAGCCCGCCATG
Organism: Aquitalea sp.; assembly: GCA_019232735.1. GTDB lineage: Bacteria > Pseudomonadota > Gammaproteobacteria > Burkholderiales > Chromobacteriaceae > Aquitalea. Next base: position 101 of record JAFANL010000148.1, read on the forward strand.
GCCTATAACAGTGCATTCACCCCGCAAGACAGCGAGCCCAGCGCCGAACAGCTGGCCACCATGCCTGGCACGCTGTTACTGGAATTCGCTGCCCCATGGTGCGCCCATTGCCAGGCGGCGCAGCCCTTGCTGATCGAAGCCCTGCACGCCTATCCCGCCTTGTCGCACCTGAAGTTTGAAGATGGCAAGGGACGACGTCTGGGGCGTAGCTTCAAGGTGAAATTATGGCCTACCCTGATAGTGCTGCGCGACGGGGCCGAAGTTGCCCGTCTGGTGCGCCCGGACAGTGTTGCCGCCATCGCCGGCATGCTGGCCGACGCAGCCACCGTCTGAACTTCTACTTTATTGATTTGCCCCGTGGCTACCCGCCACGGGCAGTTTGACGCAATGGCCGGCCCGCCGTTGCAGGAAATGGATGTCATGCAGTCCTCCCATGCCGCACAGGAACACAGCCCGCGCATTCTGTCGCTCATCCCGCCGATGACACAGTTGAATACGCCCTATCCGTCCACCGCCTACATCACCGGCTTCCTGCGTTCACGCCAGCTCACCGCCTTTCAGGAGGACCTGGCCCTGCAGCTGGTACTGCGGCTGTTTTCCGTGACCGGCCTGCAGGCCGTGCGCCAGCAGATTGACGCCATTCCGCCAAAAAAACGCAGCGGCCAGCTGCATGGCTTTGTCGGCCAGTTCGACCGTTATCTGGCCACCATCGGCCCGGTAATTGCCTTTTTGCAAGGGCGCGACTCCACCGTAGCCCATCGTATCTGCGGGCGTAACTTTCTGCCGGAAGGCGAACGTTTTGCCGCACTGGAAGTGTATGTGGACCCGGATGACCCCTATGGTGGCGACCCGCTGGCCTGGGCTTTCGGCGCACTGGGCCAGCAAGACCGTGCCCGCCACCTGGCTACGCTGTATCTGAACGATATTGCGGATGTACTGCGCGAAGCGGTGGATGAGCGCTTCGAATTCGTGCGTTATGCCGAATCGCTGGCCATGAGCCAACCCACCTTCGACCCACTGGCCCGTGCGCTAGCCGGCAAACCCACACTGGTGGACGACACCCTGCAACAACTGGTGGAAGAAGCCATTGCCCGCCATCAGCCGGACATCGTGCTGCTGTCGGTGCCCTTTCCCGGCTCGGTCTACGCGGCCTTTCGCATTGCCCAGACCATCAAGTCACGCTGGCCCGCCATCCGCACCGTGCTGGGCGGCGGTTTCGTCAACACCGAACTGCGCGAGCTGAAAGAGCCACGGGTATTCGACTATTTCGATTTCATCACGCTGGATGATGGCGAAAAACCGCTGCTGGCGCTGCTGGAGCATCTGCAAGGCAAGCGCTCGGTGTCGCGACTGGTACGCACCTTCGTGCGCGAGGATGGTCAGGTGCGCTACATCAATATGATGGAGGCCGACATCCCCTTCGAAGAAGTGGGCACGCCCACCTGGGATGGCCTGCCCATCGACCGTTACTTGTCCTTGCTCGACATGCTCAATCCCATGCACCGGCTGTGGAGTGACGGGCGCTGGAACAAGCTGACGGTGGCCCATGGCTGTTACTGGAAAAAGTGCAGCTTCTGTGACGTGACGCTGGACTACATCTCGCGCTACGAAACCGCCTCCGCCAGCACGCTGGTGGACCGCATCGAGGCCATCATTGCCGAAACCGGCCAGACCGGCTTTCATTTCGTGGATGAAGCCGCCCCGCCCAAGATGCTGCGCGCGCTGGCCGAAGAACTGCTGCGGCGCAATGTATCGATATCCTGGTGGGGCAATATCCGCTTCGAAAAATCCTTCACCCCGGAGCTGTGCCAGTTGCTGGCGGAAAGCGGCTGCATTGCTATTTCCGGCGGGCTGGAAGTTGCCTCTGACCGCCTGCTCAAGCTGATGAAAAAAGGCGTGTCGGTGGAACAGGTGGCCCGCGTCACGCAAAGCTTTACCGAGGCCGGGGTGCTGGTACATGCCTACCTGATGTATGGCTTCCCCACCCAGACCGTGCAGGACACGGTGGATGCGCTGGAATACGTGCGCCAGCTGTTTGATACCGGTTGCATCCAGTCCGGCTTCTTCCACCGCTTTGCCTGTACCGTGCACTCGCCGGTGGGCCAGAACCCGGAAGAATACGGCGTCACCCTGCAGCCTTTGCCACCGGTCAGCTTTGCCAAGAACGACGTCGGCTTCATCGACCCCACCGGCACCGATCACGACACCATGGGTAAGGCACTGAACAAGGCCCTGTACAACTTCATGCATGGCATCGGGCTGGATCAGGATGTACGCAACTGGTTTGACAGCCGGGTACCCAAGCCGCGCGTGCCGCGCAACTTCATCGCACGCGCACTGGGCTAAGGAAGGGCCGCCCTCCAGTTCCTAATACCGGGCATTTTTCCATCAAGGCCCGCCACCAGCCCGCTCCGGACTGCAACAATGTTGTTCGGGGCCGCGGCGAGCCGCCAAGACATGGCGGCATGCTGAACGATTGACGTGCAAGCGGCTCCAAGCAACTGTTGTCACTGCGGCAACATACCATGCTGATTCCACCGCAACCCTCGTCACGCAAGGAGAACCGCCATGTCATCCAGCCCGAAGAATGCCAAGCTGCCACAGCAGGCCAGCCTCGACATCACCCTGAAATTTCTGCAAGTTTCAATGAACAATGTCGAACAGCTGGTGAATTTCCAGATCAGCACCAGCCGCGAACACCTGGACAATTACGCCAAATCCATCCAGGCCCTGAGCCAGGCCAGCAATCCGCAAGAAGCACTCAGCCAGATCAGCGACATTGCCAAAGCCAATGCCAACAAGGCAATGGAATGCTCCGGCGAATTCTGCGGCATTCTGTCCAAGGCACAGGAAGAACTGCAAGACCTGGCGCTGGAACACTTGTCCAGCGTACAGAACTCGCTGCAAAACATGGCCAGCTATCTCCACCAGCCTGCTGGCGAGACCGACAAGAAAAAATAATCCCCCCTCAACACAACAGCCCGCCATCTGATGATGTGCGGGCTGTTGCGCTGGCAGACAGGCAAGCGGGACTTCAATCGTCGCCGAAATCAGCCTCGGCCGCCTGTTGTTCGGCTTCTTGCTGCTCCTGGGCCAGCTTGGCCTGCCATTGCTCTTCGCTCAAACCATGGCTGCCATCGCAATAGTCACGTCGCCCACATCCACAACGACCGATATCGGCCGGATTCGCCTGCACTCGCATCAACTCTCCTTGTTCAAAACCAGCCGGCCCGCATCGCCCATCTCGCATGGACTGCACGCTAACAACCGGCGCGGGGCAAGACTACCCTGCCCAGCCCTTTGAATCAACGATAAGTGCCAATAATGCGCTCTGCAGCACCACTGGCCCGCAAGCGCGCCACGCCGGCTGCAATGGCCTGCGTCTGGGTGTTGTTGAAGCCCGGAGAGGACGCCAGGAATACATGCATGGGTTCGCCCAGCTTCAAGCCATAACGCAGCTGGGCCGGATCGCCACCGGCCTGGCGGTAGATGGACTTGGCTGCCAGATCCGCCGCCACCCACAGATCAATGCGCCGCGCGGCCAGCTTGCGGGCATTGATCTCTTCGGAAAAACCGGGGTCAATCAAGGCAAAGCCCATGTCCCGCAGCATTTTCTCTGCCGGATTGCCACGCAAGACGGCAACACGCATGCCCTTGGCTTCTTCTAGCGAGCGCGGCATGGCTGCACCGGCACTGATGAAAACGAACTGGTACTGGAACAATTCGGCAATCCAGTTGTACTGCCGCTCGCGCTCGGCAGTCCGGGTCAGCGGAATGATGATGCGGTCACGACTGCTGCGCGTATCACTCTGTGCGCGTAACCAGGGCAGAAAACGGTAATTGAAATGGAGCCCGTGCAATTGCCCGGCCGCATCCAGCAGTTCCACGGCGATGCCGGCCGCCTTGCCCTGTTCTTCATAACTGAAGGGCGGAATGGGGCCGGCATCGACGGTGATTTCCTGCGCTGCCGCCACCCTGACGGCATAGCAGGCCAGCAAGACAAACAGCAACAAACGACAAGGTGCAAACATGTCAGACCAGTGGAAAAGTGTAATCAGTCTTTATTTTTTACTTAAAACTGAATAAATAGCTAGTTATTTTTCCAATCCAGTCGACCGTACAATCAACGGCCGGTTTTCAGCTGTGTCCATAAACGGTTCTGCAGGCGCAGAATATCAGTCGGCAAGGGCTGTAACAGAAATAGCGTCTGCATCACTGCAGGGGGCGGATAAATGCCGGCATCGCTGGCGATGGCAGGCTTCACCAGCTTGCGTGCCGGGAGATTCGGGGTGGGATAGAACACTTTGTTAGTGATGTCCGCTGCGGTTTCCGGCTCCAGGATGTGGTTGATCCACTGGTGTGCCGCCGCCGGGTTGGGCGCATCTTTGGGAATGGCCATCATGTCCACGGAAAACGGTGCCCCGCTTTTGGGAATGACATAGCCGATCTGGTAATGCTTGCCTGCATCGGCGGCCCGGCGCTTGGCAATCCCGACATCACCAGACCAGGCCACGGCCAGACAGATGTCACCATTGGCCAGATCATTGATATAGCCGGAGGAGTTGAACTGGGTGATATAGGGGCGGATTTTCTTCAGTGCCTCGAAGGCTGCCTGATAATCAGCCGGATTCTTGCTGTTGGGGTCTTTATGCAGATAGTGCAAGGTAATGGCGAATACATCGCTGGCCTGATCCAGCATCGACACCCCGCAGCCCTTCAGCTTGGCCAGGCTTCTGGTATCAAACAACAGGTCCCAGCTGTCCAGCGCCACCTCATTACCCAGCACCGCCTTCACCTTGGTCAGGTTCAGGCCCAGACCATCGGTGAACCAGGCATACGGTACGCCGTATTTGTTGCCTGGGTCGGCCGTGGCCACCATTTTCAGCAATTGCGGATCCAGATTGGCCAGATTGGGTAGCTGCGCCTTGTTGAGCGGCAGATAGATGCCGGCAGCCGCCTGGCGCGCCATGTAGTTGGAGGTGGGCACCACGATATCGTAGCCGGCTCGGCCGGTCAGCATCTTGGCCTGCAAGGTGTCGTCACTGTCGTAGACATCGTATTTCACCTTGATGCCGGTTTGCTTCTCGAAACTGGGAATGGTCTGCTCGCCGATATAGTCGGACCAGTTATACACGTGCAACTCTGCCGCCTGGGCACTCAGGCCAAGGCCCAGCACGGTACTGGCCAACAAGCGAGACATGGTGGGTATAAAACGCATGATGGATACTCCCGTTACTCCTGCTGAGGAAATCCGCAAGCCGGCCACAGCCGGGCTTGCGGGATGATTGGCGTCCACGGAAGTGAGTCTGGCTGGCTCTGATGGCCATTTGCTTGCCGCAGATCACCATCAGGCCAGCCCTGTGCCGGCCCGATGCTTTCAGATCAGGCCCAGCTCCTGCGCGGTTCGGTCTACCGCGCGCTGCGTCTTGGCCACCAGTTCGTCGATCTGCCCGCGGCTGATGGACAAGGCCGGCGCCATGATCATGCGGCCATGGGTGGCACGGATGATCACGCCTTCGTCAAAACCGTGACTGCGGCAACGCCAGGTAATGTCGTCCTCATTGGCAAACAGCTTGCGACTGGGCTTGTCTTCGGCAAACTGCAGCGCAGCCACCATGCCCACCCCCTGGATTTCCGCCACCAGCGGATGCTGGCCGAATACCTGGCGCAAGCAGGTTTGCAGATAGGGGCCGGTATCCTCCCTGACAGCATCCACCAGGCCACCGTGTTGCAGCACGTCCAGATTGGCCAGCGCCACCGCTGCAGCCACCGGATGACCGGAATAGGTCAGGCCATGGGCAAACACCCCGCCCTTGTCCACCAGCGCCTGGGCCATGCGCCGCGACAATACCAGCCCACCCATGGGGATGTAGCCAGAAGTGAGCCCCTTGGCGATGCTGAGCGTATCGGGCTGGAAATCGAAATGCTGGTGGGCAAACCACTCGCCGGTACGACCAAAGCCGCCGATGACTTCGTCGGCACACAGCAGCACATCGTATTTCTTGCAAATGCGCTGAATTTCCGGCCAGTAACTTTCCGGTGGAAAAATCATGCCCCCCGCGCCCTGGAAGGGCTCGGCCACGAAGGCGGCCACCTTGTCGGCCCCCAGCTGCAGAATCTTGTTTTCCAGTTCCTGCGCGCACTTGAGGCCAAACTCAGCCGGACTCAAGGCACCTCCATGAGCAAACCAGTAAGGTTCACCAATGTGCTCGACACCGGGAATCGGCAGATTGCCCATCTCGTGCATGAAGGCCATGCCGCCCAAGGAGGCACTACCCACGGTGGAGCCGTGATAGCCGTTGTGGCGGCCAATGAAGATTTTCTTGTCCGGCTGGCCCATGACATCCCAGAAACGGCGCACGGTACGGATCAGCACCTCATTGGCCTCCGAGCCGGAGTTGGTGTAGATCACATGGCTGTAATCACCGGGCAGCAAGGAAAACAGCCGCTCGGACAGCTCAATGACTGCCGGATGGGTGGTGTGGAAAAACATATTGTAGTAACTCAGCTGCTTGAGCTGCTGGGTGGCGGCATCAATCAACTCCTGCCGGCCATAGCCGACATTGGTGCACCACAGGCCGGACATGCCATCAAGATATTGCTTGCCCTCACTATCCCAGAGATACAGGCCTTCGCCACGGGTGATGACACGCGGACCCTCCTCGTTCAGGGCCTTCTGATCGAGAAAAGCATGAATATGATGAGCGGCATCCAGGGCCTGATAGTCGGCGGTGCTGCGTTGGGATTGATGATTGTGCATTGAAGTCTCCATGCCGGATGTCCCGGCTTACAGGCTGATCCAGGTGGTTTTGAGCTGACTGAACTTGTCCAGTGCATGCAGGGAAAGATCGCGGCCAAAGCCGGACTGCTTGCAGCCACCAAAGGGAATACCGGGGTCGAGGGCGTCCACGGTATTCACCGATACCGTGCCGGCACGCAGCGCCCGCGCTACCCGATGGGCACGGCGCAACTGGTCGGTCCATACCGCGGCGGCCAGGCCGTAAATGCTGTCATTGGCCATGGCGATCGCCTCGGCCTCGCTGTCAAAGCGCAGTACCGACAGTACCGGGCCAAAAATTTCCTCACGGGCAATGCGCATGTCCGGCGTGACGCCAGTAAACAAGGTGGGTTGCAGGTAGCAGTCGCTGTCGCCGATACGCAGTCGCTCACCACCGGCCAGCAGGCTGGCACCTTGTTGCAGACCGCTAGCGATAAAGCCCTGCACGCGGGCGGTATGGGCCGCATCCACCAGCGTGCCTTGCCGAGTGGCCGGGTCCAGCGGATTGCCAGGCTGGAAGGCGGCCATTTCGGCCAGCACTTTCTCGACAAAACAGTCGTGGATGCTGGATTCCACCAGCAAACGCGAACTGGCCGAACACACCTGACCCTGGTTAAAGTAGATGCCAAAGGCGGCCTTGCGCGCCGCGGCGTCCAGATCGGCACAGTCGGCAAATACCAGATTCGGGCTCTTGCCACCGCACTCCAGCCACACCATCTTCATATTGGAGGCGGCGGAATAGCCCAGAAAGCACTTGCCGATTTCGGTACTGCCGGTAAAGGACAGGCAATCGATATCCGGATGCAAGCCCATGGCCTGCCCGGCCTCTTGGCCATAACCGGGCAAGACATTGAGCACCCCATCCGGCAGCCCGGCCTCACTGGCCAGCTGCGCCAGACGAATGGCGGACAGTGGCGACTGCTCGGCCGGTTTCAACAGCACGCTATTGCCGGCGGCCAAGGCCGGGGCAACTTTCCAGGCCGCCATATCCAGTGGGAAATTCCACGGAATCACCGCCGCCACCACGCCCACCGGCTCGCGTGTGACCAGTGCCAGTGCGTCCGGCCCGGTGGGAGCCACTTCGTAATACAACTTGTCGCAGGCCTCGGCATACCAGTCGAACAGTGCCGCCGTGGCCGGCACATCAATGCTCAACGCATCGCTGATCGGCTTGCCCATGTCCAGGCAGTCCAGCAGCGCCAACTCATCGGCATTGTCCCGTAACAGTTGCGCCAGTTTTTGCAGTACCGGTTTGCGTTCCCGTGGATGACAGCGCGACCAGTGACCGGCATCAAAGCTGCGGCGGGCGGCCGCAACAGCCAGATCCACATCCGCCTGGTCGCAGCGTGCCACCATGGCCAGTGTCTTGCCCGTATGCGGGCACAGGCTGGCAAACTGGCGGCCATCCCGCGCATCCTGCAGGCGACCATCGATATAAGCCTGACTGGCAGGCTGCAAGGTGGCGGCGCATGCCGTCCAGAATGACAGATCTCGCGAAGACATCGTGCTACTCTCCTGTCAGGGCCAAGCGGCCCCGGGCTGGGTGATTGCGGGTCAGAACCGTCGCAGAAGACGAAAACTGTCCATTGCCGCCAGTCTAGGCAGACCACCCCTAGCCGCCCATAGCCTCCATGGGTTAGCTGGCTAACCCCTCGGGGGTAGCGCCACCGGCACCGTGCCGGGGCATGATGGAAACCATTCGCAAACAAAGGGAAAACATGGACGTCGCGGTGGCAGACCTGGCTTTTCACCAGAAGCTGGGTCGACTGATTGAAAAACTGGGCGATAGCGACTTCTGGCCGGCACTGGCGCGCCTCCTTGCGGGTGTCGCCACCTTCGATACCTGGGTGGTGCTGCTGTTTCAGGCAGAACAGCCACCGCGCATCCTGGCGGATCATGCTGCCAATCTGGCTGCGGCCGACCTGTTTGCCGATTACCGCGCCCGGCTCTACCGCATTGACCCCTTCTATGCCTTCAGCCAGCACGCTCCGGCGACCGGTCTTTATCGGCTGGATGACGTGGCGCCGGACTCCTTCCGCGATACCGAGTATTTCCGCCAGTACTTCAGCCGCAATGTCGGCGCCGACGAGCTGCAGTTTTTGCTCCCGATTGCCGGACAGGGCATTTTGTCGCTGTCACTGGGCAGCCGCCGACGTTTCAGCGATGCCGAAGTCGGTGCCTGCCAGCTGTTCAGCCCCTGGCTGCTGCCCTTGATGGGCAAGGCCATCCAGTTTGATGGTCAGCTGGCCGAGCAGCTGCAGCACAACCCAGCCGAACGCCAGACACGTCTGGAAGACGCTTTGCGCCAACGCGGCGAACCCCATCTGACCGAACGCGAAGTGCAGGTCGCCCTGCTGATTCTGGCAGGTCACTCCACCAAGGCCATCGCCCGCGAACTGGGCATCTCGCTGGACACCGCCAAGGTGCATCGGCGCAATCTATACGCCAAGCTGGGTGTCACCCACCAGGCGGGTCTGTTCCTGCTGTTTTCCGCCCCGAGTGGCAGCGGACTTTGAACCGCAGGCGACGCCTTGCTGACCCCTATCAAACTGGTCGCATTTTATTTCTTACATTTCAATGCCTTGTAAAATTTCAACATCAGCAGGCGGCAAGAATGCCACAGTTTTTTCCATTACCTGCCCCTGATTTTGAAATCGGCATTGCCAAATAATTTGAATTTGTACACAATCATAGCAACACAAGCAGCAAGGAAAGCCAGATGGCGCAAGGTGGCAAACGGGATGGCGCGGGGCGCAAATCAGCATTTGGTGGCGACAAGACTGTCGCCATGCGGGTGCCGGAACCATTACGCCCGCTACTGGAAGGCTGGCTGGCTGAATACCGCCAACTGCGTTCGGTCAGGACTGCAGACACCGAGGACATTCGTACCCTGTCCGATACGCTCAGCCAGCTATCCCTGCCCTTGTTTGCCAGCCGGGTTCCGGCCGGCTCACCGGTGGCCGCAGATGACCTGAAAGAAGCCGATATTGATCTGAACGCTCATCTGGTCAGCCACCCGGCCAGTACCTTCATGGTGACCGTCAAGGGGGATTCCATGCTCAACGCCGGCATTCACGATGGCGACCTGCTGATCGTGGATCGCGCTTTGCCAGCCCGTAACGGCAAGGTTGTGGTTGCCGTCATCAATGGCGAGCTGACGGTAAAACGGCTGGAAAAAACGGCAGACCGACTGTTTCTGATGCCGGAGAACCCGGCCTATGCGCCGATCGAAGTACCGGAAGACGCAGCACTGTTTATCTGGGGTGTGGTCACCAATGTCATCCACCCCATCTCGTAAAGGAGAGCATGATGCAAATCGATGAAAGCCTGATCAAGATGAAGTTCATGGACTGGCGTCGCCTGCCGCGCGCCTTCCGCGAAGTACGCGCCGGACAGCCTCAGGTGCTGGTATCCCGTACCGGACGCAGCTATTTTGTCCCGGTCCAGTTTGTCTGAACCCGATAGCAGCACGGGATGCAAACCATGTAAAACGGCCAGCAATGCTGGCCGTTTCCATTTGACTATCCAGCTAGCTGCATCACACCGCGCAGCCAATGGGAGCTTGACTGGCGCGCCTGATATCAACGCTCCGCAGTCACCGTAATGCCTACCTGACAGTCAGGGTGAATATGCTTCTTGGCCAACTGGCAGATCACTTTCCGAATCCGTCCATCAACCGCCATGATGGCCTGAATGACATCATGGACAAAATTTTCCTGCAGCTTGTAGGGGCGCACAGCCAGCTTTTTGGCGATATCCCGGATCTTGTCGTAATCAATACCGTCACCCAACTGCTCGGAAACCAGGTCGTAGTCATCCACACTGGCGGTAATGTTCAGCACAACACTTTGCGGCGTATCCACTTCATGCGGATAAATGCCCAGAATCATTTCCAGCTCAAGATGGGCAACATTCAAATCGACACTAAACCGCATACTTGCCCCCGGTCAGATACATGACATCCCGCAAGGAAGGGACCAGGTGCTGTCCACCATCCACGACCAGCGATTGCCCGGTGAGCAGCTCGTTTTCCGCAAAGTAGAACACGGCCCTGGCAATATCCAGCGGCGTACTGCCCCGCTGTGTGGGCGTGCGTTGATGGATCTGCGCGAACTGCTCCGGGGTCTGCTCCGCGCTGGGCAAGGTCAGGCCCGGTGCCACTTCATTGATACGCAGCTTGGCCGCC